>NZ_JAIHAP010000009.1:0-47410 GCF_020054775.1 Thermosipho sp. (in: thermotogales)
GTTTTAACAAGTTCTATAGAAAGAAAGGTATATATTTATGACTTAGAAACAAACAAATTAAAATATCTATTTAATAATGTTGGAGTGTATCCTGCAATATCATATACAGACAAAAATTATTTATTCATTATTGATACTGTTGGAAAAGAAATAATCCTAATTGATTTAAAAAAACAAAAAAAACATACAAAAAGACTTGAGCACAGACCAATTTTCTACAATCGTATTAATAGCATAATTTACATTCTTGATTCCGAGGGGAATCTATTTGGCTATGACTTTAATTTAAACTTAGTATACTATCACAAATTTCTCTCAACACCAAATTATTTCTATTTTTACAAAAGCAAACCAATTGGATTATATATCTGGAAAAACAATATTGATTTTGAATATCAAGGAAAAATTTATAACTATAACCTTACTACACCCTCATTATTAGTAGATAACTTTATAATAGATACAAGAGGGGGGAATATTTTAGAAATTGATAAAAAGAAATTGTATAAGTCGGAACCTTACATATCATTTGCAATAATCTGGAATAAAAAACTTTACTTTGGTTCAATGTTTAGTAATACAATTTACAGCATAGAAAGTGGTAAAATAGAAAAGGTAGCAAAATTAAATTATCAACCAACTTACGCAAAAATTATAAACGATAAACTATACATTCTCTCTGCATCAAACAATAAGCTTATAATATTTGATAACAATACAATACAAGAAATCGAGACAGGTGATTTTCCCATTGAAATTTTTAGTTATAAAGGCGAAATAGCCGTTGTCTGTGCTGAAAATGGCGAGATAAACATATTTGAATTCTAAAAAATTATTTACTTAGTAAAAAGAGGAGGGCAAAATATGAATGTAAAAAAATGGGTTTTACAACACTTTCCAACAGTAAAAAAAGACGAAGAAATAGGAAATGCTTTAAGAAAAATGAGAGAATTTTCCTGTAATTATTGTATAGTATTAGATGAAAATGACAAGTTCGAGGGTGTTGTTTACAAATCGAGTATCAGAGATTCAGAACTCGACGAAAAAATCGATATGTATGTAACTTTTCCAGATTTTTATGTAGTCGAAGATTCAAATGTCGAAGAAGCAGCACTAATGTTAATAGAAAACAAAGATCAAGTTCTTCCAGTTGTAAATAATAACGCAGAAGTTATTGGAGTTTTAACTGTCCAAGAGGTGCTTGAAGCATTTATTGAACTTTCAGCAATGGATGAACAAGGAACCAGAATAATTTTAGAACTTGAAGATAAACCTGGTGAACTAAAAAGAGTAATAGATGTTCTTGCAAATAATAAAATGAACATTTTATCAATTCTTACTCTCAAAGACGACAACAAAAGACAGGTTTCTATAAAAATTCAATGTGAAGATCCTGAATCAGTAGCAAATTTACTTGAAATATATAATATCAAATACATATCTATCATTGAAGAAGAAGGTTTTTAATGGAATTAGTATTTAAATTCCAAGAATTTGAAGGTCCATTAGATTTAATAATATATTTAGTAAAAAAGAAGAAACTAAGTATTAGGGATATTCCTCTTTCTCAGCTTGCTGATGAGTTTTATGAGTATTTACAACAAATGAAGAATTTAAATCTTAATATAACTTCTGAATTTATAGTCACTGCTTCTTATTTAATGGAGTTAAAATCAAAAAGTCTTCTACCAAGAAGCAGTGAGGATGAGTCTTTTAAAATATCCAAAGAAAAATTTTATTCACAAGTTGAGCAATATGCAGCCTTAAAAGATTTAGTCGAAAAAGTTAAAAATAGCGAAAATTTAAATATTGAAAAAATGCCAGTTTCTGTAAAAACTGTTTTTCCGAAAATTAACGAAAAAAAGTTAAAAGATATAATAAAAAATGCTATAAAAGAAGTTGAATTAAAGCAAAAAGTATATAAAATCAAAAAAGAAGAAATCACAATCGAAACTATAATGAGTAAGGTTCTAAATTCTAATATCAACAAAAACTTATATGAAATTCTTAAAAACTTAAATAGCAAGTATGAAATTATAATGTACTTTCTTGCAATACTAGAACTAATTAAACTTAAAAAAATAACTTTAGATGAAGAATTTTACATTAGGAGTGTTTAGTCTATGGAAAAAGAAAAAATTGCACTAATCGAAGCAATTATATTTGCATCAAAAGGAATATCTATTCAAAAACTCAGCGAACTAACAAATATTGATCAGGATGAAATAAATAAGATTATAGAACATCTCTATTCAAAATATAACAATAATTCTGAATCTGGAATTGAATTAAAAAACATAGATGGATATTTAAAATTTTACACGAAAAAGCAGTATTCTTCACATATTGAAAAAGTTGTAAAAAGACGTTCTTTAAGCACTCTTACAAATCAACAACTTGAAATTGTAATACTTCTTGCAACAAAGAAAGAAGCAACAAAAAAGGAAATAGATGGAATCCGTGGGAAAGATTCTACAAATATTTTAAAACAGCTACTTTATAACGGCGTAATTAAAAGAAAAAAAAGTGGAAGATCTTATATATACGGTTTAACTGAAACTTTTAAAGAAGAAACACTAATAGAAGAACTCATCGAAGAACTGGGAGGTGCTCAACTTGACACTTTTAGAAGCAAAAACTCTAGCCCGCAAAATAATGGAAAGCGGTGAAATACCACTTTTAGTTGGCCATTTTGGTGTAGGTAAAACCGATATAATTAGAGAAATCGCTCGTGAGACAAACAGAGAATTAATTATTTTAGTTCTTTCACAAATGGAACCTGGAGATTTAATAGGACTACCCTCAAGGCAAGATGATAAAACAGTTTTTCTTGAACCTGATTGGTGGCCTAAAAATAATCAAACAATACTTTTCTTAGATGAAATCAATAGATCTCATAGAAGCATTAGGAACGCTATTATGCAGCTCTTGGTTGACAAAAGAATTCATAATCACATATTGCCAGAAGGCACTTGGATTGTAGCTTCTATGAATCCTCCTGATGAAGAATATGACCAGGTAGATTTAATAACTGATCCTGCATTTTTGTCAAGATTCTTTATCCTTGAAATTACACCTGACCTTGAAGAATGGTTAAAATGGGCACAAAAAAACGATATTCCAAATGAAATAATAAAATTTATTGAAAAAAATCCTGAATTTTTATATTCCTCAAATCATATATCACTAAAGACAACCATAAAACCAAGCCCAAGAAGCTGGCATAAGCTTGGAAATGTATTCAAAAAACTTTCCGATGAGGAGAAAAAAATTTTCGGATATCAACTTGCCTCTGGAATACTTGGGCCAGAAGCAGCAAAAATATTTACGGAAAACCTCTTCTTAAATATTCCTACTGCAAATCAATTGCTATTAGAAGGAATTATTCCAGAAAAATTAGAACTACATGAAGCTAATTCAATAATTCTAAGAATAATTGACTTTTTTTCAAATCTTGATGAAGAAAATGCAAAAAAATTACATGAAAAAGCAGAAATAATTGCAGGAAATTTAATCAAATTTTCAAATTCTGTTCCAAAAGACAGCTTTTTCAGCCTAGTTAGATTACTAAGTGAGCTTTCAAATGAGAATGGTTATAAAGGAAAGTTGTGTGATAAAATACTTGAAAAAATATCATATTAAAAAAAACTCCCTTCAGCACTGAAGGGAGTTATTCTAGTGTATAAAATCTCTCCTGAGGTGTTACAATTTCCGTAATCCTTACTCCAAAATTTTCATCAATTACTACAACTTCACCACGGGCAATCAACTTGCCATTTACAATAATATCAACCGGTTCACCGGTAAGCTTATCCAATTCAATTAGAGAACCTACTGATAATTCCATAACTTGCTTTAAAGTAAGTTTTGTCTTTCCAAGCTCAACAACAACATTAAGTGGAATATCAAGAAGTGCCTGTATTCTATCAGGTATTTCTCCTGTTGATTTTACAGTTCCGCCACTTTCAAAAGATTGAAATTGTACTGGAGATACCGAAACAGGATTTTTCTCTACATTTTTTGTAGTTGTAGCAGAATGCTCGGCATAATTTTGAGTAGAAACAGATGAAGAAGTTTCTGCTGCGCTCGATTTTACCTTTTCTTGTTTTTCACTCTCAAAAATCATACTATATAATTTTTTAACAAACTCTGGATGCATTGCCAAAAAGAAATCAGCTGGTTCTAAACCCTCGATTACAAGCTTAAAATTAACCTTAGCTACAACCGCATCATCACTAGTTGCAATAGGTGGGAAATTAACGTTTTCACCATCAAAATCAATCAATTCAACAGTTGGTGGAGTAATATCTACAGGCTTTTTTAACATGTCAGAAAGGGAAGTTGCTGCAGCTCCCATCATCTGATTCATAGCTTCTGACACAGCACTCAATGATATTTCATCAACTTCTTCATTTTCAACTTCTCCCGTTCCACCCATCATTATGTTAGCTATTTGTGCAACCAGCATTTGCGGAATAATAAGAGCATTTAGACCTTCTATTGCACCTTTAAAATGTATGGAAACTACTGCATTTTTTCCTGTAACTTCTTTTTTTATTTCTGAAATTTTTTTCAAATCAACTGTTGGAACAGTAATATCAACTTTCCTCCCAAGCAAAGTTGAAAGCGCAGTAGTTCCACTCCCCATTATAATATTCCCTATTTCACCAAACATATCTTTTTCTATCTCAGTTAAATCTTCATCTTCATTTAATTGATTAAGTAATGAATCTAATTCCTCCTGGGATAAAAATTGTTCATCACCCATCATTTTATCTCCTCCTCATCGAGAACCTCAACAATCTTTACCGCATATTTTCCTTTAAATACTCCTGGAACACCTAAGAATTTATCTTTACCATTTAATTTAATTTTTAAAGGATCTTCTTTAAAAGTATCTAATCTTATAACATCTCCAACCTCTAGGTTCAATATATCCCATAGCGTTAAATTAGTCTCGCCAACAGCTACCGAAAGTTCAACAATTGTTCTTGCTAAATTTTCACGTAATGCTTTCATGTCTTCTTCAGAAACTATTTTTTGCTTGGTCTTAAACCAACTTTGAGTAGTTAATTTTTCACCAATAGGTTCAACCAAAGATGATGGCCAACAAATATTAATATATCCCTCAATATTTCCTATTTTTAACAATAATGTAATTACAAGAACCATTTCATTTGAAGCAACAATTTGAACAAATTGTGGATTTGTTTCAATTGCTTCAATAACTGGTGTAAAAGAATAAACGGTACTCCATGCTTGTACCAAGTTAGTTAAGATGTTTACTACTTCTTTTCTCATTACTTCAATTTCAGTATCTGTTGGAGGCCTGTTAATTTCCACATTCATACCAGGCCCTCCCAGTAATATTTCTAATACCCCAAAAAATATTTCTAAATCTATATCCAAAATTGCACTCCCAACAAATTCTTTGGCAGAAAAAACTGCTATATATGAAGGATTGCGAATTGACTTTACAAATTCATCATAAGTCATCTGATCAAGACCGACCAAATCAACTGCTACAAAGCTACGAAGACGCCCTGAAAAATAAGTTGAAAGGCTCCTTGCAAAATTTTCATGGAGCATTTGTAAAGTTCTCTCTTGTTCCTTTGAAAATTTTCTAGGCCTTAAAAAATCATATGTTCTTACTTTTTTTTCTTCCTCTTCTTTTTTTACTTCTTCAATTGATACTTCCCCTTGATTAACCGCTTGCAGTAATCGATCTATTTCTTCTTGGCTCAAAACATCAGACATTTTATCACCTCAATTATTGAACGGAACTAACGGCCTTTATATACAAATATACATCAATTACCCCTTCCTTTTCTTTTTCACCAACAAAGCCGGTAATTTCGTTAACAGCGTTTTTAATTTGCTTTTTTAAAAGTTCAATCCCAGCTGGAGTATTTATCTCTGTTCTTTCTTTACTCAAAAATATCAACATTAATGCATCCATAATTTCATCATTTTTTTCAGCAATTAAACTTCTACATTGGTCACTTCCAACTTTAAAAGATAAAGAATCTATTACAGCAACCTCTTTACCACCTTTTAACATAAATGTCTGATAGGTTCCTGTTTGAATAACTACTGCTTTTATTGGAACTGCTGTCGTAGTGGTCGTAGTGGTTGTTTTCTGAGTTTGGACTTGAGTATTATTACCCAAAAACATTACCACTGCAACACTAACAACTAATGAAATCACAAGCGGTATCAAAATAGGTCCTAATAACCCCATTATTCCTTTCTTTTTTTTAGGTTGTTGTCCTTCTTGGATTTCTTCTTCTGGCATTAAAATCCCTCCTATTTTGCAAGTTCACGTTTAATTAAAATATCAATTCTTCTATACTTCTCTCTTAATTGTCTTATCTTATTATCTGTTTCTTCAGTTTTTTGTGCTACAAAATTATTCCATTCTTCTCTTGTTATTTCACCAGCAACTAATTTTTTTCTCATCTCTTCAAGTTCAAATTCGTACAAATTTCTTAATGCTTTTATTTCCTTTTGAATTTCAATATCTCCCTTTCCAATTGGCAAAAATCTTTCAGCTGCATAATAGTAATCTGGGTCGAATCTTCCCAATTGTATATCTGCAATTCTTTCAAGAGTTCTCTTTTGCTTTAGTTCTGTAGTAAAAAAGTAAACAACACTTGATGCTCTTGCGGAACTTAAATGCCAGTTTGATTGGTAAATAGAATTTTCTGGTACAGGAATTTCATTAGCGTATCCATATATTTCTAAAACATTTGTTGTATGTTCAATAATTACTGCTCCTAATTTTTCTAATAATTTTTTTGCTTCGGCAGTTAAACGCGCACTACCGGGATTAAATATATCCAAATCGCTAATTGTAATTAACGTACCTTCGTCTCTTTCCTCTACTGTTACTTTTCCTTTATACTCTTCTGAAATTTTCAATATCTCCTGATATACACCCGGATTTTGCGATATCAAAGGCTCAGTCTGCAAAGATTTTCCTCCTGTAAGAACACTTGGTGGATTACCATTTAACGCCGATGTTAATCCAACTGCAACCTGTTGAAATTTTCCTGGACTAATACTTGACATTGCAAATAGCAAAACAAAAAATGTTAGTAAAAGGGTCACCATATCTCCGTATGTTGTCATCCAAAGCGGAGCACCCTTTGGGCATTCTTGTTTTTTAGCCATTATTATGCGCCCGCCTCCTGAGTAGCTGCTTCATACTGAGCTTTTACAGCATCTGGTAAGAAGGACTTTAATTTTTCCTCCAATATTCTTGGGTTTTCACCAGCTTGAATTGACAAAATTCCTTCTAAAATCATCGTTTTTTCCATTTCAAAACTTATTACCCTTTTTGCAATTTTTTCTGCTATAGGAAGAGCCATAGCATTTGCCATTATAGAACCATACAATGTAGTAATTAATGCAACTGCCATTGAAGGACCTAACGAGTTAGGATCATTAAGGCTCTTAAGCATTTGTATCAACCCTATCAAAGTTCCTATCATTCCAAACGCAGGAGCATATGCTCCAATTGCTTCAAATAATCCCTTCTTCAAATTCATTTCATTACTAGCAACTTCAACTTCTATTTCAAGCATTGATTTTAAAACTTCAGGTTCTGTACCATCTACTAAAAGTTGAAGACCTTTTTTCATAAATGGATCATCGAGTTGCTCTATATTTTCTTCAAGTGATAAGAGACCTTCCCTTCTTGCTTTTTCTGACAAAGATACTAACGTTTTTAACAAATTTACATAATCGGTTTTTGGTTCTCTCAAAGCTTCAAGTGCTATCTGAACAATTTTAAAACCAATATCTTTCGGATTTGCTGCAATTGCAGCACCAATAGAACCACCTATAACTATAACAATGGATGGAATATTAATAAACGCGGCAAAATCTCCACCACCAGAAACAATTCCAAAGACAACCATAGCAAAAGCTATACCGACACCACCAATTAATGCTATATCCATTAATCATCACCGTCCTTAAATAAAGGAGGAATATTCAAAATCTTCTTTTTATATTCAATAATTCTTTCTATAACTGTCTTAGCATCTTCTGAAACTATATATTTTTTTCCGTTGTACAAAGTTATTGTAGTGTCAGGGAGTTCTTCTACTTTTTCGATATAATCTGCATTTAAATAAAATTGCTGTCCTGATAATGAAGTAAGTAAAATTATAAAAATCACTCCTCAATTATTATCGTCTCAAATTAACAACTTCTTGAAGAATTTGGTCAGCAGTTGTTACAACTCTAGCATTTGCCTGAAAACCTCTCTGTGCAATAATTAATTTTGTAAATTCTTCTGATAAATCTACATTTGACATCTCTAATGCACCTGATATTAGAGAACCAGAACCACCAAAACCTGGTTGTCTAATTATTGCTCCTCCACTGTTTGCACTTTCTGTATATAATGAATTCCCAGCTTCCAATAAACCAGCAGGATTATTAAATATAGCAAGTGCTACTTTTCCTAGCTTATCAGTAAGCCCATTACTAAATGTTCCAATTATATCTCCATTTTCAGCTATTGAGAAAGATTCTAGAGTTCCTTGAGCATTACCATTTTGTTCTGTAACATAAGCATCAGAAGTTGCTGCAAATTGAGTTATTCCAGTCAAATTTAACTTTATCTTTACTTCTCCATCTCCATTTTCACCGGCATCAAATTTTATAGCATCTATTGATTCACCTCTATTTACCTTGCCAGTAGAAGGATCGAAAGCATAAATGCCAGTAAATCTTCCGCTTTCATCAAATGTCATAACACCAGCTGTTCCACTAGTAATTTCTTGACCTGTTTCATAATTAGAAAGATATTTAATATTTTCCCCACTTGCGTTTCTTACTCTAAAAGCCCAAGCATTTTTGAAAGTGTCTGTACCGTCATAGTAATTTGCTGAAAGTTTTACAAAATCTATATACAAAGTATAGGCATTTCCTAATGTATCATAAACTTGCACTGAAGTTGTGTAAAATGGAGAATTAAATTCAGAAACTGCAAAATTTGTTGGATTATCTGCCTCATAAAATCTAGGTTCACCACTACCAGGTACTACTACACTATTAACAGTATCTTCTCTTACTACTTCTATTGTATACGTTCCACTTGGATTAAAAACTCCTGATAAACTATATGAAGTTCCATTTGTTATATTATTTAAGCTATACTCTCCCACTAAATTACCATTTCCGTCTCTTACAAATACTTTTATAGGTGAAGAGGTAGTTGTTCCATTATATGTAAAGTCTATCTGATTTGCTGCAACACTAGTTGGAGTTTCCGTTGATAATACATACCCAGGAGTTTGCAAGTCAACAACATCGTTTGCTATTTCTACGATATAATTTCCACCATTAACAATTTTTTCAGATGAAATTGTTGCATTACCACTTGAAACACTCGAAGTTTGAACATCCAAAATACTTCCGTTTGAATCTTTTATAATAAACGTATAATTTCCATCATCTTGTTGAATATTGTTCAAAGTTAAGCTTCCATCAGTCGTTGCTGTTGCAGAAAGTGATTGCTTTATCGCTCCAGATTGAACTACATTTCCAAATTTATCAAATTTAATATAAATTTCTCCATCAACAGAATCATCACTTCCACTATAAACCTTTGCTCTATAAATCTGGTAATCTGAGAATGGTTCTTGCAATGCCCCACTTTCACGGTCAAAAAGTATTTTTACATCTACAGAATTTCCTCCATAACCAGAAAGTGTCATAACTGTTTTGCTAGGCCCAACTCTTGCATCAAGATTATTAGCAACAGTCATATAAGATGTTTTTTTAGCAGCCATTGAAAGACCTGCAGAAATTTGAATATCTGATATTGGCTTATTAGTATCAACAAATCTCTTTCCTGATTCTGGATCCGGTTCTGCAACCCATCCTTGTAATTTAAGTCCTGAAGATGCTTGTACCAATGTACCATTTACATCCAAATCAAAATTACCAGCTCTTGTATAATATATCTTTCCTGAACCATCTTTTAAAATGAAAAAGCCATCTCCTTGAATTGCTAAATCTGTTTTCTTTCCAGTATTTTGAAAACTTCCTTGTGACATGATTTTATCAATAGATGCTACCTTAACACCATAACCAATTTGCTTTGGATTTGTACCTCCTGTTAATTCTGTGGCTCTTTTAGATAATTCTAATACTTGGGAAAAGGTCGTTGCATAAGTAACCCTAGAAGCTTTAAAGCCAATTGTACTAACATTTGCAATGTTATTCCCAACAACATCAATTGCTTGTTGAAATCCTTGCAATCCTGTAACACCACTATAAATTGACCTAATCATCTATTTCACCCCTCTTGCGAAATTTCTATTATTGAACTTATAGGATACAAATTTCCATTTACTAGAACATAAACATCATTATCCCTAAATTGTACTGCTTCCACTTTTCCTCCATCCATAGCAGAAATTTCCTCTAAATTTCCATCAGGTTGTACTGAATAAAGATTGAAAGTATATTTCCCATCAGGAAGCATCACACCATCATCGCTTCTACCATCCCAAAGAAAAGTCTGCATTCCTTCACTCAAATTACCCAAATCTTCTTGACGAACCAATTTTCCATTCTCATCGTAAATTTTTAAAATAACATGCGATGGAGACTCTAATTTGAAAACTTGAGTCGATGTTGTCCCGTTTGATAGCTCTAACACATTAGATTTTACAACTGCATACTTTCCAACCATGGAAGAAGCTTGAGCTCTATACAATGAAGCAGAACTTTCAACAAACTTCTGTACAGACTCGCTCATATTAGTAATCTGTTCTAATGTGGATAGCTGTGTCATTTGGGCAATAAATTCTCTGTCTTTCAATGGTTCTAATGGATCTTGATTTTTTAATTGAGTTACTAAAAGTTCCAAAAAAGCTTCTTTGTCTAATTCCTTTTTTATTTCTTGTTTTTTTGAATTTGTACTCAAATTGTATATATTATCCATCGAAACCCAATTCATCATCTTGCTTCACCCACCTTTTTTGTCTTCTCTTTTGCTCTTGTTGTTGATCTTCATTAGGATGCTGATTTTCATCCTCGTACCATTCTTGCTCTTCTTTAACTTCTAAATTAAATTCTTTTACTTCTAAACCTACATTTAATAATCTTTCTCTTAAATTAACCAATCCCTTTTCTATAATTTCCTTTGAATCACTATTATCAAATACAAACTTTACAACTATTTCATCTTTTACCTTTTCCAAATTTATTTCCATTTTTCCAAAAGCAGGATGTTCTAAATTTATAACCGCTTTTTCTTTAATTATTTCTCCCTTAAAATTTATCATTTCAACAACTTTTTTGTAAATATTCTCTATATTTCTATTTTGAGTTTCAATTTCTACCTTCTGATTCAAATCTACCTTCCCAGTTTGTAAATCGCCAGACCTCACAATATTCTCATCAATATGCGAAAGAGATTGGTAACTTTTTTTGGCATAAAACTCTTTTATATTATTAGAAACTTTTGGTTTTATATCACTAAATTCACTTTTCAATTTTGAAATTTTATTTTCTCGTTCAAAAACAAACTTTACATTTACCTCACTTTTATTATTCTTCGAAACACTTTCCATTTTCCTAATTAATTCATTCAAAGTTTCCACATTTTTCTTTATAGACTTTAAATCAATTTTTAAATGCCCAGTATGTTCTTTTTTCAACATCAGACTATCCAATTTTCTGATACTTTCAAAATTTTCTTTATTATCTAATATATTGACTATCATCGGCTGTAAAACAACAGCTTTTATGGTGCTATCATTTGGAAAAACACTATCAACATTAACTTTATTATCCAATATCAAAAACTTTTTGCTTGAAATTTTTAACTTTATATTATCTTTTTCATTCAAACCTTCAAAATTATCTTTTATCTCATTACTACCTTTTACAAAATCTTTTAAATTAATTTTTAAAACTAAAGGAATTCTCTCCAATTTATCATTCCATGTTATTTTCCTTGAAGTTAAATTATTTTTCAAAACTTTTTTATATTCGTATTTAGTTGTTTTACTCTCTAAACTTAACAATTTATTTGGATCTATTAAAATTATTAGTTTTTCACCTTTTTTTAGATTTATTTCTTTTTCATTAATAACAACAATTTTTTTATTGTTATCTGGTATGTTTAAAACTCTATCCACAAAATTTTTACTAATTATTTTTTCTTTCTTCAATGCACCTTTAATTATTTTTTTATTTTCTAGACCATAAATCTTTTCATTACTTTTTTTCGAATAAAGATTTTTAGTATCACTTTCAAATTTCTTTCCATTTAAAGAACTTCCACTTCCTAAACCTATACTACTTTTTATTTTTTGCTCTACATCTTCAATGAACTGAATTTTTGACTTAAACTTATCTTCCAATTGAATTTTGTTTAAATCTTTATCTTTAACAATTACCTTATCTTTGATATCTTTTTGAATTAAATTTTCGACTTTTTTAGCCACTTCAACTTTCGAAATTTCCTTTTTTAATCCATCGTCCTTTATTAATTTTCTTTCATTGACTATTAGCTTTTTTACCACATCTGTTTTTGAAACAATTTCAGCTTTAGCTTTATTATCTTTAGAATTAGGAATTATTTTTATTTCTTTTTTATTACTACTTTTCTTTATATCGATATTTTCAATACTTGAATCTAAATTTGTTTTAATTGGCAAATTATTTTTACTTTCATCAACAATAACCTTTTTGCTAATACTTTTAATTTCTTTTGAAATAAAATCTTGATCTTTTTTACTTATTTTAGTTTCGAATTCTTTATCACTTAGTTTAGAATTTTCTTCTAATTTTTTCAATGATAGAATTTTACTATTTTCAATAACTATTTTTTTCTCTGCATCCAGTGCGTTGGTATTTTTTTCTATAACTTTGTTAGTATCATCCTTAATAATTACATTTTTTCCACCTAAATCATTTAATTTCCCAGCTCCATTTTGCCTATTATTTGTCAATGATAAACTTTCTATAGCTTTCTTTAACTCCGTAGCAGGAGTTGTTAATTCTTTTTTCATGCTACTAGATATTTCAAATACTCTTTTAGAAAGGAAATTAGCCATAACTTTCTTTTTTGTTTCAAGCAGCGCTTTTTCAAAATCTTTAAAGTTTTGATTATCTTTTATTTTTTCATTTGTTGTTAATTTTAAATTAGAACCTTTTTTTATATTAATAATCTGCGTCAAAAAGTTCATTCGATCCCACCACCAAGTTTTATTATCTCAATAAACAATTTTTCATTATTTTCTTTCAACCATTTAAGTATATTTCTTGATTTACTAGGCTCTAGATTGGACAATATATAAGCTACTATCTTAGGAGATTCTTGATATTGATTTATAAAAGCTTTTATTTCTTCCTCTGTTAAACTTAAAATGTAACTTTTTATAGCTTTATTGAAACCTTCAAGAGATATTAATTGGCTTTCTCTTTCATACAATTTTGCGTAAAAATCTTCTAATTCCTTTATTTTACTATTAACTTCCTTTAAAATCTCTTCGACATTGTATATTGTATTAACCACTGATGCAGCTTTTGTTGGATTTACCGAGGCTAAAGATTGTACCATTTCACTTCTTAAATCAGGTGAAAGTTTTTGAAATACAACAGCTAAAGTTTTTACATCAACTTTCTCGCTATTCATTAAAGGCAAAAGTTCTTTTGAGTCACCATTTTTAAATATTTCAACTAAGCTATCTAAATTTTCAACTTTCTTAACCACTTCAACTTTCGAAATTTCTTCTTTAATTTTCCTTTCTTTCCATTCATCCTCTATTGACTTTAATGTTTTATACAATAACTCATTTTCTTGCTTTAATTTTTCTGCTTCTTTTAACTTTTCCTCAGATTGCTTTATTAACTCCTCAATATTTTTCTTGTAACTTTCCAAAACTTCTTCAAAATATTTTTTTGGCTCATTTATACTTAAAGGTTCATATTTAACAAATTTATTTACCAATGGTATTTTTGACAATAAGTAAGCTGAATAACTCTTAAAATTAGAAAAAATACCTTCATCAATTCCATAAACTTGATTTAGCTGAAACTTAAAATAGGAAATAAATATTAAATTAGAAAAAAACAACACAGCTATAATGAATGCAACTAAAAATTTTAGAAATTTTCCTTTTTTTTCCATATCAACCCTCCAAGTTATACTTTGTCCATAGTATTCTTCTATATGTTCAAGCACTTTTCCTTAAAAAAATGAGGCGCATAGTTGCGCCTCATTTTTACTTACATATAAAAATTTTATTCTTGTTCTAATTCACGTTTTCTTTCTTGAATAATTTTTTCTTGCACATTTGGTGGAACTATATCGTATTTTGAGAACTTCATTGTAAAGTATCCTCTACCACTTGTAATTGAAGACAATCTTCCAGAAAAGTCTAACATTTCAGCTAGTGGAACTTCTGCAGTAATCTTTGTAATACCTTTTCCTGCTGGCTCCATTCCATGAGGTCTTCCCCTTCTTGAACTAATTTCTCCCATTACGTCACCTGCGTTCTCATCTGGAACAAATACGGAAACTTCCATAACTGGTTCCAATAATACAGGTTTTGCCTGCTCAAATGCTTTTCTAAATGCTTGAATTGCAGCTATTTGGAAAGAAATATCTGAAGAATCAACTTCATGATATGAACCATCAAACAATGTAACTCTAATATCAACAACTGGATATGCTGCAAGAGATCCCTTCTTCATTGCTTCTCTTATACCTTTTTCCACTGAAGGTATAAAGTTCTTTGGAATTACTCCACCAACTATCTTATCAACAAATTCAAATCCTTTTCCTCTTTCAAGTGGCTCAATTTCTATCTTAACATGTCCATATTGTCCATGTCCACCTGTTTGCTTTTTGTGTTTGTGTTCTCCAATGGCCTTTCCCATTATTGTCTCTCTATAAGCGATCTTTGGCTTACCAACCTCAACATCAACACCAAAAATGTTCTTAAGCCTTTCAACCATTACATCCAAATGGATATTTCCAATTCCAGAGATAACTGTTTCAGAAGTTTCTGGATCAAATTCCCAACTAAATGTTGGATCAGAGTCTGCAAGTCTTGCAAGCCCGTTACTGATCTTATCAATATCAGATTTGGATTTTGGATTTATACTCTTTGAAATCATTGGTTCTGGAAATTCTGGTGGTACTATCTTAAGTTTTCTATCTTTATGGGTCATTGTATCTCCAACTGAACTTTCCTTTAATTTAGGAATGACTATAATATCTCCACATGAAGCCTCTGGAACTTCGTTGGTACTCTTAAGAACAGGTAAATATAAATGTCCAATTTTTTCACTTGTTCCCTTATTCACATTTATAAGTGTATCCCCAGAACTTAATTTTCCACTGATTATTTTTAAAAAGCTCAATTTTCCAACAAATTGATCAACAATTGCTTTAAAAGTATAAGCAACAATTGGTTCATCTTCAACTGGCACTACTTCAACTTCATCACCAGTTTCTAAAACAGCTTTATAGGAATTCCCTTCAGATGGATTTACTCCTAAAATAGTCATTACTTTTAGGAATTGATCTACAGCAATATTTTTTTCAGCTGAACCACAAAATACAGGTACTATCTCCCCAGTTTTATATCCCTTTTTTAAAGTTTTTAATAATTCTTCAGCTGATATTTCTTCATCATTAAAATACCTTTCCATTAATTCTTCATCAAGAGAAACTATATCTTCAATCATTGAAGATTTCAATTCTTCAATTTTATCTTTTAATTCCGCTGGAACTTCAACTTCTTTTGCTTTACCATTTTCATAGACGAAAGCTTTCGAAGAGAAAATATCAACAATTCCTTTAAAACTATCTTCTGCTCCAATAGGATAAAAAATTGGAACAAAATTTTTCTCAAATCTCTCTTTTAAACTTTCAAGTGATTCTTCAAAATTTGCTCTTTCTTTATCCATTTGATTTATAAAAACAGCAATTGGTTTTTTCATTTCTTCTGCAATTGCCCAAGTTCTTTCAGTTTGAATTTCAACTCCAGCTGTAGCATTAACAACTGATACAATATTTTCCGTAACATAGATCGCATTAATTACTTCCCCAACAAAATCACTAAAACCTGGGGTATCTATAACCGTATATTGAGTACCATCAAAATTAAAAGAGGCAATATGTGAGGATAGACTCGAACCTTTTTCACCCTCAATTGGATCATAATCAATATCTTTATTTCCTATTTTATCAAGTACTCCAGCATTAAAAAGCATACTAGACAATAACACACTCTTTCCTGATCCATTATGACCTATCAAAGAAATAGTTCTTTTTTTATCAACAGCACCCATTCGCCCACCTCCAGTTTATATTTATTGCAAAAATTATTATATCATAGCTTCATCCCTTTTTCTTTACAATCAAATCTAAGCCTACTTCTATTAATCCAGAACTAATTAAAATCACTATAAACTCCAAAACATCAAAATGAATTTTTCCAAAAGCACTAGCAACAATAATACTTCCAACAATTATAGCAGCGATACCTTTTGGAAAACTTCTTATTAATTTGTAAATCCCAAATCCAATTATAAGAAACCCAATTAGAAAAATAAAAGAATATGAAAAGGAGAAAAATACCGAAAATAATATTAAAATCCCCAATCCCAATAAGATAAACCCCATTAACATAACCACACCTCACATGAAAAAGTCTGTAATCTCAGTTTCAATTTCTAATTCATAATCATCTTTTCTAAATTCTTCTTCAAAAATATTCTCAACTAAGTATTTTAAAACCAAGTATGAAATTTCATTATTAGTCATTTCTCTAGTTTTATTTTCATCCAAAACCACATAAACAACATCATTGTCATAAATAAGACCTTTTATAACGTTATCAGAAATCTCAGATACAATCACATCAGAAACAAGACTATTATTTAATAAAAGTTTTTCTGAAAATACCCTTACTTCAGAAAATTCAAAATCATCAATATTTGAAAAAAATAAACCCTTAAATAAAATTAATTCGCCCTCTTTTGAAGTTTCATATAATTCTAGCTTTATTCTACCAAAATTTTGATTAGATTTAATCTCACATTTCAGGCCATTTTCATGATATTCAGAAAGATTTTTAACAATTTTTGCTAAATAATCCTTCTTATTCTTTCTTACATATTTTACCGTAAAACTATCAATAAATCTCATTCTATTCCTCCTCTAAATTTAAATTCTGGAACCAATTTTCTTGCATATTCGCACGCTTTTTCGAAATTAAAACCCTTCAAATTTTCTAAAATTTCAAGAGAATTTTTCTTTATTTCGTCTTCATTGAAAGGTTTATCATATTTTACACTAAAAATTTTCGGATGTTTGGTTCTATTTGCCACTTCATATGGATAAAATAATTCTTCATACAATTTTTCACCTCTGCGAATTCCCGTATAAACAATTTCTATATTGTCTTTTCCTAAGATCTTTCCAAGTTTTCTAGCAATCTCCTCAATTGGAATTTGTTCCCCCATATCTAAAACAAAAAGATTACCATTTAAGATCGTTGATTCTAAAACTAGTGAAACTGCTTCTGGAATACTCATAAAGTAACGCCTCATATCAGGATGTGTTATAGTTACTGGCTTTCCCTGTTCAATTTGTTTTTTAAATTTCCAAAGCACACTGCCGCGACTTCCTATAACATTACCAAATCTTACAATTGAAAATCTTGTAGAACATTTCTTAGATAATATATAAAGTTCAGCTATCCTTTTACTCAATCCCATAAATGACGTTGGATTAACTGCTTTGTCAGTTGAAATAAAAACAAATTTTTCTACATTAAACTTACATGATATATCTGCCAAATTTATTGTACCAAAGACATTTACTCTTATTGCTTCATAAGGATTTTCTTCCATCAAAGGTACATGCTTGTGAGCTGCCGCATGAAAAACTATATCTGGTTTGAACTTTTCAAAAATTTTTTCCATCCATTCTCTGTTTTCTACATCACCAATTGCTCTAAAAATTTCAACATCTGCGTATTTCTCATTCAATTCTTCAGAAATTTCATATATACTATTTTCGCCTCTACCTAATAATATCAAACTCCTAGGTTTTTGAATAACAATTTGTCTACAAAGCTCACTCCCGATACTTCCTCCTGCTCCTGTAACTAAAACAACTTTATCTTTTAAATATTCACCAATTTCTTGCAAATTTACATCAATAGGTTTTCTTCCAATAATATCTTCAAGTGAAATATTCCTTATATCATCTATCTTTACTTTTTCACTAAGAATTTCCTCAAAAGAAGGAATAATTTTTACTTTTACTTTACTCAAATCAACTAAATCTACTATTTGATTTACCTTATTACTTGTAATTCCAGGAATTGCAATTATTAATTCATCAAAATCTATGACCTTTGAAAGTTCACCAATTTTAGAAATTGGACCATAGACTTTTTTACCCATAATAGTTCTTCCAATTTTAGATTTATCATCATCTACAAAAGCTACTATTTCACCTACTTTGTTTTTTTCAATATCTTCTGCCAAAGAAACCGCCATATTTTCAGTACCTACAATCAAAAATTTTCTGGTGTGATTTTTGGATGTTTGCACAAAAAATTGGTACAGAAGTCTTCCCGTTAAAATAAACATAAAAGAGCCAAGAAAAGTAATCATACCAACAGATCTAGGCAAAACAAATGATCTATAAAAGTGAAAAAACATAACTGTTAGTAGATAAGAAAAAAGTGTTCCTCTGAAAATAACCAAAAAATCTTTTTGATTAGCGTATCTCCAAACTATCTTGTAATTTCCATTTAAAACATAAACAACTGCAGCTATAATAACATAGAAATAGATAGACTCATTATACTTATCCATTTCAACAAAATCAAAACCAAACCTTATAAACAAAGCTGCTACACCAGCAATAATGGTTGCAAGAACATCTAATAAGAATAATAACAACTTTCTTTTCAAAGAAAATCACCTCAAACTATATGTTCAATTTCTCCATTTAAATGTCTAATTTTTTCAACAATATTTTCATAACCTCTTAAAACATGAAAATCATTATGAACCTCAGTAGTACCTTCGGCAACAAGGCCAGCAATTATTAAAGCAGCTGTTGCCCTCAAATCTGTTCCTTCAACTTTAGTTCCACTTAATTTTTTTACTCCATTGACAATAGCTGTACCATCAACAACTCTTATGTCTGCTCCCATTCTAACAAGTTCATCAATATGATGAAATCGATTTTTAAAAACATTTTCCACAACCATGCTAACACCATCAGCCAATGAAAGATAAACTAAAATTTGTGGTTGAAGATCGGTAGGAAAACCAGGATAAGGTTGAATATTTATATTTATTCCTCTCTTTTTACCTTCTCCATCTACAAAAACTCTGTTCTTTTCAATGATTACATTCGTACCTGTTTCTTTAAGAATTTCCCATAATATTTCCAAATGTTCTGGGATTATTTCCTCTATATAACCCTTTCCACCGGTTGCAGCTATTGCAATAGCATACGTTCCTGCCTCGATTCTATCTGGAATTACTTTGTAGCTTCCGCCATTTAATGAGTTAACCCCTTCAATTACTATTTTCCTACTTCCCGCTCCTTGAATTTTTGCACCTAAAGAATTTAAAAAGTTTTGAAGATCAACAATCTCTGGCTCCATAGCAGCATTTTCTATAACAGTAGTTCCTTCCATTAAAGCTGCAGTCGTCATTAAATGTTCTGTTGCACCAACACTTGGGAATGGAAGATTAATAATTACTTCTTTTTCCTTTTTGCCCTTTTTTATGTATACTTCCCCATGTTCTATCTCAACTTCAAATCCCAATTTTTTTAATCCCATTATATGATAATCAACCGGTCTAACTCCTATAGCACACCCACCTGGGAGAGAAACCTTGCTTTCACCAAGAATAACAGCAAGTGGTCCTGCAACATTAAAAGAAGCTCTCATTTTTCTGACCAAATCATATGGAACAACATGATTTTCTACTGTTCCATTTAAAGTAACTTTATTATTTTCAAATATTACTTTCTTTCCAATTTTTCTCAATATCTCTATCATTGTCTGAACATCTAAAAGATCTGGAACATTTTCAATCTCTAATTTTTCTGAACTCAATATAGTAGCCGCCAAAATAGGTAATGCAGAATTTTTTGCACCAGAAATTCTTACATTTCCATTTAATATTGAATTTTTTACCTTAAAATACCCCATTTTATCATCCTTTATGCTTTTACTATATTTAATAATTCTTCTAAACTTGTTGAATCATGTGGATAAACTGCCATTTTAATTTCAAATTTCACATCTGGAATTTTCAATTCAATAAGGTGTGCTATTCTCTCTTTTACAGTTTCAGCATTTTCTTTTGTAATTTCTGTTAAAAGCACCAAGAAAGAGTCATAAGAATATCTTCCAATGCTATCAAGTGGTACTCTTACTGCTTCTCTAAGAACTTTACCTAAAGTAATTATAATTTGTTCTTTTTCAAAATCCTCTTTACTGTTGATATCTAAAAGTTTGATCATCACTATTGCATATTCAAAATTTTCTTCAAATGCTTTTTGATGATAATAGCTTATCAATTTTAAAATGTGTTCTTTTGAATATACACGAGTTAGTGGATCAACCATTCTTTTCGTTCCAAGATCCTTAATAAAATCGTCAAAAGCTTCAAATTGCTTTTTCACTATCTCCGAATATTCATTTAAAAGTCCTTCAAGTTCATTTTGTCTGGATTTTAAAAATAAAACTTCATCTTCAAGTTCTTTAATTTTTGCTATCAATTCTTCTCTTGTCATTTTTTCGTATTCACTCATCCCTATCTCCTCCCAAATTATTCTTAATATAATCATTTAGAATAAAATAAATCCTCTTTGTTTTTATATCTGGTAAATTCAACTTAAAAACTCCATCCTTTATTTCAGCAAGATAAATTCCCATCTTAATAAGTGCCAAACCGTAAGGAGTATTTTTTGATAAAAATATTTTCGCATTATTTATTTGAACATTATCAAAAACTTCAAGCTTTCCTTCTTTCAAAAATCCTTCTACTTCAAAATTATCAGCAACAACTGTTACTTCAACATTATCATACCACCATTTTTTTACAAAAATAAACTTTCCGGTTTTTCTTGCTATTCCTAATATTTTTTTATCATCTGTCAAAATTATTCCAGGAGATTCTATTTTATAAAAATATACTCCCTTTTCCGTATAAGATAAAGGTAAAAGCTCATTTTTCATTTCATCAAATACAATTATTTTACATTCATTTTTGTTTTCAAAAGAATTCATAAATCTCATTTTCAACGAAAAAAAAGGTTTAGAAAAAACACTAAAATATTCCCCCGCAATTTCAACTACTTTACCATCCAAAATAAAATTTAAGGCAAACAAAAACAATGTAACTAGCAATGACACCAAAATTATCTCTACTTTATTCATTCATTCCTCCTTAACCTCGAAAGAATTGAAACTTTATCAAGGACCATACCGGCTCCACGTGCTACACATGTCATTGGCTCATCTGCAACAATTGCATTTATTCCTGTTTCTTTTTCAATTAAAGTTGTTATTCCTCTTAAAAGCGAACCTCCACCTGCAACAACTATTCCACGTTCAGTTATATCTGCAACTAATTCTGGAGGAGTTTTTTCAAGCGTTGCTTTAGTTGAATCTATTATTTGCATTACAATAGGTTTCAAAGCTTCTCTAATTTCTCCGCCCTTTAACACCAATTTCTTTGGAAGACCACTCGATAAATCTATTCCTGTTACTGATGTTTCAAGTTCATCATATTCCTTGTCAGGGAAAACATTCCCTATTTCTATTTTAACTCTTTCAGCAGTTCTTTCACCTATAACCACTCTATACACTTCACGAACATATTGAATAATAGCATCATCTAATTCATCCCCTGCAACTCTAATAGAAGTCCAAGTAACCAAACTTCCAAGTGAAATTACTGCAATTTCAGTTGTACCTCCCCCAATATCAACAACCATATTTCCAGTTGGTTCCTCAACATTTAAATTTGCCCCAATAGCTGTTGCCATAGGTTCCTCTATTAAAAAAACCCTTTTCGCACCAGCTTCGTTTCCTGCTTCAAGTATTGCTCTACTTTCTACTTCAGTAATTCCAACTGGAACACCTACTACAACTAATGGCCTAAACAAAGAAAATCCATTTTGTGCCCTATTAATAAAGTAGGAAAGCATTGCAAGTGCAACGTTGTAATCTGCAATCACTCCGTCCTTTAAAGGTCTAATTGCCTTTATATAAGCAGGCGTTTTACCTATCATATTTTTCGCTTCATTCCCAACTTTTAAAACCTCATCTGTTTCTACATTTATAGCAACAACAGATGGTTCATTAACAACTATACCTTTATTTTTAACATAAACTAGTGTATTTGCAGTACCCAAATCAATCCCCATGTCGTATCTTTTAAACATGCTAACACTCCCTTAAAATTTCTTCAAGCTTTTTTATTGCTTCTTGCACTTTACCGAAATCTTTACCTCCAGCTTGTGCAAAGTCTGGTCTGCCGCCGCCTCCACCACCTAAAACTTTTGAAAGTTCTTTTGCAATATTTCCTGCATGTAACAACTGATTAGATTTTTTCTTCTTAACAATTAAAATAACTTTTTCTCCAACTTTATCAAATAATACTACAAGGTCCACTCCTTTATCAACCAATCTATCTGCTAGATCCCTTAAAACATCAACTTCTAATCCTTCAAACTTCTCTACAATATACTCTACATTGTTAATAACCTTCTTATTCTTATAAATACTGTCTATATCAACCATTTTCTGTTTTAAGCTCTTTATCTCAGAATTTAACTTCTTTATCTCTTCTTTCATATTTTCAATTCTTCTAAAGACTTCGTCATCGTTAACTTCAAGAACTTTTCTCACTTTAAACCAATTATTTTCTAACCTTTGCAAATACATTAAGCTATTTAAACCAGTAATTGCTTCAACCCTTCTAATTCCAGCACTCACCGAACCTTCAGACACTATCTTAAACAAACCTATCTCTCCCGTATTTTTCACGTGAGTACCACCACATAATTCCTCACTAAAATTGCCAACTTTTACTACTCTAACTTTATCTCCATATTTTTCCTCAAATAATGCCATTGCTCCTTCTTTAACTGCCTCATCATAGTCTTTTTCTTCTACAATAACGTCTATGGCTTCAAGAATAACATTGTTTACCATCTTTTCAACTTGTTCTATTTCATCAACACTTAGTGCATTAAAATGTGTGAAATCAAATCTAAGCTTCTCACTTTCGACCAATGAACCAGCTTGTCTAACGTGCGTACCTAAAACTTTCCTCAATGCCGCATGTAAAAGATGTGTTGCTGTATGATTTCTTGCAGTTGCTTTTCTCTTTTCTATATCAATTTTTGCGTAAACCTTCTCACCTACTGATAATCTACCTTTTAACTTTCCTCTATGAACTATTATTCCCTCTGTTGGGGAATAGACATATTCAACCAAAAATTCTCCATTTTCACCCTTAATTATTCCGGTATCAGATACTTGCCCACCCTTTTCTGCATAAAATGGTGTTCTTTCTAATACAATCTCACAATCAGCGTCTTGTGCTTCATTAACAAATTCAGATACTTTTATTGCAAGAACTTTAGAATACTCCTCATATTTTTCGTATCCTACAAATTCACTTTTTAATTTCAAATCTTCATAACCTGTTCTTTTTGTAAATTCAACATCACCTGCAGCGCTTTTTGCAAGCAATCTCTGCTTTTCCATATACTCATTAAATCCTTGCTCATCAAGAACATAGCCATTTTCTTCTGCTAAATCTCTTAAAATATCTAGTGGAAATCCATAAGTATCATATAATTTGAAAGCCATTTCTCCACTTATCTTCCCATTATTTTCACGAACGACTTTTTCAACTAATTCTAGCCCCTTATTAAGGTTCTGTAAAAATCTCTTTTCTTCACCTAAGATTATTTCTTTAGTAAATTCTTTCTTTTCAACAATTTCAGGATAAACATTTCCCATTTTATTAACAACAAAATCTACTAATTTATGTAAAAACGGTGCATTTGCCCCCAACAATTTTCCATGCCTTGCGGCTCTCCTCAAAATTCTTCTTAGCACATATCCTCTACCTTCGTTAGAAGGAAACACTCCATCTGAAATTAAGAAGACTAAAGCTCTTATATGATCTGCAATAACCCTTATAGAAACATCTATCTTTTCATCTTTTTTATATTCCACATTCAATATATTACAAATTCCCTCAATTATAGGAGCAAATAAATCCGTATCAAAATTGTTATATACTCCTTGCATCATAGCTGCCACTCTTTCAAGGCCCGCTCCAGTATCTATATTTTTTCTCTTCAAAGGAAGTAAATTACCATTTTCATCTTGGTAAAATTCTGTAAACACCAGATTCCATATCTCTACAAATCTGCCTTCTGTGTTAGCTGGTGTTGGTTCTTTCCCATCACTTGTAGGAACATCTCTTTGTGTATCATAAAAAATTTCAGTATCAGGTCCACAAGGTCCTGTAGGACCAGCAGGCCCCCAGAAATTATCTTCTTTTCCAAGTTTCAAAATTTTCGAAGAGAGAACACCAATTTTTCTCCAAATTTCATATGCCTCATCATCATCTTTATAGACAGAAACCCACAATCTTTCTTCAGGGATCTTCAAAACTTGAGTCACAAATTCCCATGCCCACTCAATAGCCTCTTCTTTAAAATAGTCACCAAATGAAAAATTACCAAGCATCTCAAAAAATGTATGATGCCTTGGAGTTTTCCCAACATTTTCTATATCAGTAGTTCTCACACATTTCTGACAAGTTGCAATTCTAGTATAAACAGGATCAACCTTTCCCCAAAAAATAGGTTTAAAAGGAACCATTCCTGCAATAGTAAATAAAAGTTGAGGATCCTCAGGTATCAAAGAGGCACTCGGCAGTATTTTATGTCCCTTTTTTTCAAAAAACTCTAGAAATAATCTTCTTATTTCATCGCTTCTCATGCAGCAACCTCCTTATTTTAACTAAATAGTTTTAAAAATATATAAATAACAGGTGCAACAAACAATAATCCATCTATTCTATCCAACATACCACCATGTCCGGGCATAAAACGCCCTATATTTTTTAATCCATACGCTCTCTTAATAGCAGATTCAAAAATATCACCAGCTGTATCCATTATCCCTGTAATTATTGCAAAAGCTATAGAATACCACAGAGGTATACTATAATTAAAAAAGCTATTTATAATTACAAAATAAATAAGAGTATAAACAAATGTTCCAAAAATTCCTCCTAATAATCCTTCATAACTCTTATTAGGGCTATATACTTTTGAAAGCTTGTGCCTTCCAAAACTTAATCCAAAAAAATATGCAAAACTATCATAAGCCCAACTTAAAGTCAAAGTTAAAAGTGCAACAGCTGCACCATAAAACTTATACAATGGAATAAAAAACGAAAGATTCATTGATATATAAATAAATGAAATTGAATATACTCCAAAAAATTCCATTACAATTTCTTTATTTTTAACAATAAACAATGTAAATACGATTCCAATTATATATAGAACACTTAGCAATTCCATAGGTTGCTCTAAAAACCAAATCCCAAAAAACAAAGGAAATGCAGATAAAAGTGCAATATAAACAACTAATATTCCATTTTTTCTGTGCTTCTTTAACGTTGCAAATAAAAGTTCAGAGCTTGCAAGTAAGACAATTGCCGAAACAAGGCCTATCAAACTTTGGTACGAAATAAAACAAGCAACTACAAAAGGCGCTACAATAAACGCTGAAATTAAACGAACTTTAGTTTCTTTAGTCACTTTATCCCCCCAAAACGTCTTTGCCTTTTTTTAAAATCTTCAATTGCTCTATCTAAATCTTCCCTAGAAAAGTCAGGCCATAAAACATCCGTAAAATAAAGTTCACTATATGCCGATTGCCATGTTAAAAAATTGCTTAGTCTCATTTCACCAGATGTTCTAATAATTAAGTCTGGATCTGGAATATCTGGAAAATACAAAAATTCTCTAAATTTTTCTTCATCTATATCACTTATTTTAGAATCTATTATCTTTTTTATTGCATCTACTATTTCAGCTCTACCACCGTAGTTTAATGCCATATTGACAACTATTTTATCATTATTTTTAGTTTTCTCCTGATACTTCATACAAATATTATATATTTTTTCGCCTAATTCTTTTAACCTTCCACTAAAAACTAACCTTACACCTTCCTTATTCATTCTTTCATAAAACTCACCGATTTTACTTTGCAAAAGCCCAAAAATAAAATTTACCTCGCCTTTTGGTCTTTTCCAATTCTCTGTTGAAAATGCATAAAAGGTGGTGTACTTTACACCATACTCAGCACACCACCTCACTACTTCCTCAATTTTATAAGCACCGGCATAATGCCCATACATTCTAGGCTTGTTTTGCTTTTTTGCCCATCTTCCATTTCCATCCATTATAAAAGCTATATGATTCAACATAATTAAAACTCCATTATCTCCTTTTCTTTCCTTTCAAACAATTTATCCAATTCCTCAATATATTTATCCGTTAGATTTTGAACTTCTTTTTCAAGTCTTTTTTCATCATCTTCTGATATTTCACCGTTTTTTGTCATCTCTTTCAGTTCTTTAATAACATCTCTTCTAATGTTTCTGACAGCAATTTTACCATGTTCAACAATTTCTTTTGTCTTTTTTACCCATTTTTGTCTTTGCTCAGTTGTAGGGCTTGGAAAAACTAATCTTACAACATTTCCATCATTTGTCGGATTCAATCCAAGATCACTTGCTTGAATAGCCTTTTCAATAGCACTTAAAAGGTTCTTTTCCCAAGGTTTAATAATCAATGACCTTTCTTCTGTGACATTAATAGTTGCAACCTGATTTATTGGAGTAGGCACTCCATAATAATCAATCTTAATTTCTTCCAATAAAGCTGGTGATGGCCTTCCCGTTCTTAATTTTTTCAATTCCTCGTCAATAGCTTCTACGCTTTTTTTCATCCTTAATTCTGCTTCCTTTAAAATAGGATCCTTCATCAAAACACCTCCTATATTAATTTATCATTTCATTAAATAATTATATCATGGAACTTGTAAAGTTAACACTTTAGATATTGTTTCTCCAGCATCAAGTTTAAATACTATATCATATTTTCCTGGTGCTGGAAATACTAAAGGTAAAGTAACCAAACTCATCCCACCATATCTTCCAAGCAGGACCTTTACATTACTTACTTCATAGGAATAATTTATTTTAGGAATAATTATAACGACTTTATTGAAATATAAATATCTTTCCTTCTCACTACGATTTAAAATTTCGAAATTGAAGTTCACCTTTCTACCAGATACAACATACTCATCAGAGTAAATGTTAAGATCTAGTTCTTTTAAACTTTTTTCTGGAACTTCAATAACATTTATATTTTTAGAAATAGTTTCAATGCCATTTTTAAAGTAAATTGTACATTTTAAATTATAACTTCCCTTTTTATTTATTTTGAAAATATTCGATGATTCAAAGAACAGCTTTTCTCCAGGCTTTAAACTATATTCTTGCGAAAATACATCCGTATAAGTTTTATTATTAAGTGTCCATTCAATTTTGGTTGGATTTAAAACAACAGTTGTTGCTGTTTTATTTTCAATAACCAACTGTGGAATAATATTTTCACCAATAGAATAATATGGGTCAACGGCTATTTCTTTTAGAATCTCCTCTTTTACAGAGAAATTAAAACTATTCTTTATCAATTTACCATCTAAATACATTTCTACACTTACAGTATAAATTCCAGATTTTAAGTTCTTTAAAGATACTTCACGAGAAAGGTCAAAAACTAAGATACTTTCCAATCTGTCTATGGTAGAACTTATTGGAGAATCATAATAGAAATTATACACTGGAACATTTTCTCTTAAGATTTGAAATTTGAATCTATCAATCACAAAATCCCTTTTGTAATTTCTAGTATTTATCAAAAAAACTTTCGATTGAACTTCTTCGTCTGAATAAATTTCTGAAGGCATTTTAATAGCAATTTGATAACCCTCTACAATTGTAGTATCTTTTCCCTTTACACTATTAAATAAAAAGAACAACACAACAACTAAAAAAACATTGAAGAAAAGGATATAAACACTTCTTCGTCTATATGACTGTATCTCTTCTTTTAATTTTCTTTCTTTTTCTTCTATTTTCTTTCGATAATTTTCACTCTTCATTACTACCACCAGTCACTCTTAAAATTTCCTCAATAGTTGTTTCTCCATTAAGAACCTTATACAACCCATCTTCAAATAGAGTTCTCATTCCGTTATTTTTAGCAGCTTTAGTAATTTCTATAATTGATGCTCTGTTATTTATTAAATACCTTAATTCATCATTAACAATTAAAACCTCATTTATAGCAGTTCTACCTTTATACCCCGTGCCATTACAAGCATCACAGCCAACTGCTCTGTACGCATATGGCTCTAATTCTGGAAAGAGTTTTCTAGCAATACTTTCAAATTCTGGATCAAGTTTTTCCTTTTGGGCACATTTTGTACATACTTTTCTTACCAATCTCTGACCTATTACTCCAATTAGTGCAGAACTTATTAAGCTTGGATCAATTCCCATATTCAACAAACGATCAACAGCACCAGATGCTGTATTTGTATGTAAAGTTGAAAGAACCAAATGTCCAGTAAGAGAGGCTTCAATAGCAAGATTTGCAGTTTCCTTATCTCTAATTTCTCCAACCATTATAATGTCAGGGTCCTGCCTCAAAAATGCCCTTAAATACCTTGCAAAAGTTAAACCTATCTCCGGATTTACCTGACATTGAGTAACACCTTCAATAGTATATTCGACTGGATCTTCTGCTGTTACAATATTTACTCCCTCATGGTTTAGCGAATTTATTATTCCAACAAGCGTAGTACTCTTTCCACTACCTGTTGGCCCAGTTACCAAAATTATTCCATATGGATGTTTTATCAACTCACTAATTCGTTTAAAGTTATAATCACTATATCCTAATTCTTCCAATTTTTTATTTGATTGTGACACTCTTAAAATTCTTAAGACAACTTTTTCACCATTAACAGAAGGCATTGTAGAAACCCTAAAATCATACTGTTCATTGTTCACTTTCAAATAAAATTTTCCATCTTGGGGAATTCTTTTTTCAGTAATATCAAGGTTAGACATTATCTTAATCCTTGCAACTACTGAACCATGGCTCGATTTTGGATATTCTGTAACTTTTTTCAAAACTCCATCAATTCTATATCTGACTATCACATTTTTCCCTTTCATTGGTTCTATATGAATATCACTTGCTTCTAGTTCTATTGCATGATTTAAAATATTGTTAACCAACCTAACAATCGGAGTTTCTTCAGACTCTAATTCTTCCACTCTTACTTCCTCTTCTTCATTAACTTCTTCACTGTAAAGTTCCTCAGACACATCAAAATCAACTTTCTTTTCAGCATTCATATCCATTAATAGTTCATCAAATATACTTGGAGAAACCAAAAAGACTTCTATATCTTTACTTAACAAAAACTTTAATCTCCTTTTAATCAAAGAAAGATTATATACGTTATCAGTAACAACAATTACCTTACCATTTTCTTCCTTAATTGGAATAACCCTCAATTCTTCTATTAATTCTTTTTTCAAATTCAGATTTAACGAAGGATCTATTGTAGGCTTTTCAGGAAAAAAACCTACTTCATACTGCTCAGCCAAAGCTTTAACGATTTGCTGCCATGTACAAAATCCAAGTTCAACTAAAACTTCTCCAATAGGTTTTCTAGTTTCTTTTTGAACTTTAAGTGCATACTCCAAATCATCTTCAGTAATTATCCCCTTTTCAATTAAAATATCCCCCAGCCTTTTATACTTTTTCTCCATCATCCCCCATTACCTCCAAACCAAATTTGAATATAGCGGGAATATCATCGTCACTGTAAAGAAAATCTTCCTCTCTTTCAAGTCCTGTTGCAATGAGCGTAACTCTTAATTCATCTTCTGGAATTTCTGGATCAACAATTATTCCAAGCTTTAAATCTGCATCTTCACTGCATGTTTGTCTGATAATAGTTGCAGCCTCTTGCATTTCATGTAACTTAAAGGTTGTTGATGCTGTAATATTCATAATCAGCTTGGTTGCATTTTCAATAGGATGTTCAACTAGTTTACTTTCAAGTGCCCTTCGTGCAGCAACCGTTGCCCTATTTTCACCCTTTGCAACACCAATACCAAGCATGGCTGCTCCTGCATTTCTCATTACCGATTCAATATCAGCAAAGTCAAGGTTAATAATTCCACGTTTGGTAATAAGTTCTGAGATACCTTTTATACCTTGATATAAGGTTTCATCAGCTTTTGCAAAAGCTTCTACAAAAGGAATATCCCATGATAATTCTTCAAGGAGCTTATTATTGCTTATTTTAATTAAAGTATCCACATTCTTATGTATTTTCTTTACACCTTCCATCGCAGCTCTCCATCTTGGTGCACCTTCAAAATAAAATGGAGTAGTTACAACTGCTACAGTTAAAATACCAAGACTTTTTGCTATTTCAGCAATAACTGGTGCAGCTCCTGTTCCGGTTCCACCTCCAAAACCAGCTGCTATAAATAACATGTCAATTCCCCTTAACATTTCTTCTAACTTCTTTTTATCTTCAAGTGCAGCTTCTTCGCCTACTTTTGGGTTACCTCCTGCTCCCAAGCCCTTTGTTAACTTTTCACCAATTTGGACTATTTCATCAGCTTTGCTCACTTCCAATACCTGAGCATCAGTATTAACAGCAACAAAACTCACATCATCTATACCAAATTCAATCATACGATTGATAGCATTACAACCTGCGCCACCAACACCTACAACCTTTATTTTCGGCATAATTTTAGAAAAAACTTCCTCTCTTTTTACTGAAAATCCCATACATTATTCCCCCTTAAATAATTTTCTTAGAAATTCTGAAAAAGCACTTGATGACTTATTTCTCGGTTTATTCAATGTATCAATACCCTCTTCTTTTTCAAATTGTAATATGTTTCCAAAGGCTGCTGCAAACTGAGGATCAGACAAAATTTGCTCATTTTCCTCAATTATAAACTCTTCAGTATTTATAAAACTTCCAACCCTTACGGAACATTTCATTACATCTGCAGCAACATCAGTTATTCTAGGTATTTTTGCACCACCACCTGTTAAAACTATTCCTCCAGGAATCCCCAAATCTCTAAATTCTTTATAATCTATCGTTGCATCTCTATAAATTTTTCTAACATTTAAAAATATTTCTCTAAGTCTTGCATAAATTATACGTGCAAGAAGTTCTCTGTTTGTTTCAAGCGTAGTTCTTCCATCAAGGGCCTTATATTCTATAATAGAAGGCTCTATATTTTGAAAAATTGCTATACCATATATCTTTAATAGTCTCTCAGCTTCATAAATTGAAGTTTTTAATATTTTTGCAATATCAAGAACAACATATTTCATAGATTTAGGTAGCCTTACAAATCTTATAGGTGCATTATTTAAAAATATGGTTACAACTGTAGAATAAAAACCTAAATCCACATGCATTACTCCGCTATCTTTTTCAAAACTAGTCAAAACAGCCTCAGCTGCTGAAATTGGAGAAATATAATAATCTGCTTCTCCCAAAGTCTCCCGTGTAGCATAATCAACTATGCTTCTGTGAATGCTATCACCCATTATGATGGAATATACTGCCTCTAATTTCCTTGCACTCATATCAACTGGATTAAATACTATTTTATTTTCATCCAAAATATATTTCTTTATATATGAATGGTATACATAATTATTTTCTCCAAGTGCCGTATTCAAAACAAGTTCTTTAATTTCATCTACATGCTTTTCATTTACAGTTACTAAATTATCTCCTTCCGTCAAAAGCAATTCTTCTCTAATCTCTTGAAGTTTAAAATTTCCAACACTTGATGAAACCAAAAAATCACCTTTTAAAGTTTTGCCAACCTGCTCTTCTAAATTCTCAATTATCTGATTCATTGCATCGTTCAAGGCAACTACATCTTTTATATCTCCAGACTCTATACCTTTAGATTTTAAATTTGAATAAGCAACAACTTCTTTTCCTTCATTAGAATAATTTACAACAACACCCTTAATGCTGTCATTACCTATATCTATTGAAACTACTGGATCCCATTTTCCCATACCTTTCACCTCGCTTTAACTAACATTTCATCCGAAATATAATAAATCCCTAACGGTTCAATATAGTTATACACTATTTTCAATTTTTCAAAATACATTTGAAAATCAAAATTTTCATTAAAATATATTCTGGCGTTATTATTCAAAACCATATAATTCTCATTAAAATTTATCTCATACACGAAACTTGGTATATTTTCTGGTATTTTTTTTAAAAATTCTTGCTTTATTTTTCCAAAATAGCCATCCACAAACTCTTCAGGAACTACTATTATTGGCAGACTTTTTAAAACCTTGTAATCTTCAACAATATCAATAATTTTTCCACTATCAGAAACTACCCATAAATCATTTTTATATGGTAAAATAAACTTGTAAGCAATTGAATTTTTATGGCTAAAATCAATTGCACTTATTTTCTTAACATGAAAATTGTTATAAATTCCAATAAAAAGAAACAAAAACACAATAACCCAAAGAAAATAATATCTATAATTATCCATCAAAGTATATTTTATCACAAATAATATGTAATTATCAAATGAGTGGAGCGAGGAGGCGCAGCTTTAAAGCTGAGGAAAGTCCGGACTCCGTGGGCAGGGTGCCGGATAACATCCGGAGGGAGTGATCCCTGGACAGGGCCATAGAGAAGAAAACCACCACTATGGTAAGGGTGGAACGGTGAGGTAAGAGCTCACCAGGTATGGAGTAATCCATACGCTTGGCAACCCCCACCTGGAGCAAGGTCAAGCAGGGTTTGGGTGGCCCGCCCTATAACCCGGGTAGACCGCTTGAGGAATTTGGTAACAAATTCCCAAGATAGATGCCTCCAAAAACAGAATCCGGCTTACCGCTCCACTCATTTTACAAAAAATGTTATAATTTTATTGAATAACTAAATAGATAGGAGGTTGTTAAAATGTATGTAAACACTAAAGATATTTTAGAAAAAGCTAGTAAAGAGTTTTACGCTGTTCCAGCTTTTAATATTAATAACTTAGAGTTCCTCATCGCAATTTTAGAAGGAGCAGTAGAAAAAAACGCACCTGTAATAATTGAAACAAGTGAAGGTGCAATAAAATATGCTGGAAATGGCGATCCAATTAGAGGAGCAAAATTTTTTGTGAATCTAGTTAAAGGATATGCTGATACTTTAAACATTCCTGTTGCATTACACCTTGACCATGGTAAAAATATCGAATACATTGCTGCAGCAATTAAAGCTGGTTATTCTTCAATAATGATCGATGCATCGCACGAACCATTTGAAGAAAATTTAAAAATTACTAAAGAAGTTGTTAAATGGGCTCATGCAGCTGGTGTCTCAGTTGAAGCAGAATTAGGTCAACTCGCAGGTATTGAAGATAATGTTTCTGCTGAAGAAAATGTCCTCGTTGACCCTGAGCAAGCAAAAATATTTGTAGAAGAAACAGGAGTGGACTTTCTTGCTCCAGCAATTGGAACAAGCCATGGGGCATTTAAATTCAAAGGTGAAGCTAAACTAGATTTTGAAAGACTTGAAAAAGTTAAAAAACTAACAAACATCCCATTAGTACTACACGGTGCATCAAGTGTTCCTGTAAAATATGTTGAACTTGCTGAAAAATATGGAGCAGATCTTGGCGGAGCAAAAGGTGTTCCAGCAGAAGAAATCAAAAAATGTGTAAAACTTGGTATTAATAAGGTAAATACTGATACAGATTTAAGAATAGCATTCCTTGCGGGCTTAAGAAAAAATCTAACTGAAAATGTTAAAGAATTTGATCCTAGAAAATACTTTAAAGAAGGAATGCAATTTGTAAAAGATGTTGTTATGGATAGATTAGAATTCTTAGGTGCTGCTGGTAAAGCCATATAAAAAAGAAAAGGAGGCAAAGTTATGATTGTATTAGTTGTAAACAGTGGAAGCTCTTCTATAAAATACCAACTGTTGGATATGGATAACGAGAAAGTTCTTTGTAAAGGCTTAGCAGAAAGAATCGGAATCCCTGGAAGCAGAATAGTACATAAAAAAGACGGCGAAAAATTTGTTATAGAACATCCAATGGCAAATCATGACGAAGCTTTACAACTTGTTTTGCAAACACTAAAAGATGAAAAAATGGGTGCTATAAAAGACTTTAAAGAAATTGATGCAGTTGGGCACAGAGTTGTTCATGGTGGAGAAAAATTCTCCGGTTCTGTTTTAATAGATGATGAAGTTATAAATGCAATAGAAGAATTTTCATACCTTGCTCCGCTACATAATTCTCCAAACCTAATGGGAATTAAAGCAATTATGAAACTTTTACCTGGAGTGCCTAATGTAGCTGTATTTGATACTGCTTTCCATGCTAAAATGCCTAAAAAAGCTTATCTATATGCTATTCCATATGAATACTACGAAAAATACAAAATCAGAAGGTATGGATTCCACGGAACAAGCCACAGATATGTTTCAAGAAGAACTGCTGAAATACTTGGATTAGACTACAATAAATCAAAAATTATAACTGTTCACTTAGGGAACGGAGCATCAATTGCAGCTGTAATGAATGGAAAAAGTGTAGATACATCTATGGGATTCACACCACTTGAAGGTTTAGTTATGGGAACTCGCTCTGGAGATCTAGATCCTTCAATTGTAACTTTCTTAATTGAGAAAGAAGGTTTAAGTCCTGAAGAAGTTTACACTATCTTAAACAAAAAAAGCGGTGTTTTAGGACTTACAAGCAATTTCAGTTCAGACATGAGAGATATAGAAGACAAAGCTCTTGAAAATGATCCATTATGCAGATTAGTACTTGACATTTACGAATATAGAATTGCAAAATATATAGGTGCATATGTTGCAGCAATGAATGGAGTTGATGCTATATCATTTACAGCTGGAGTTGGAGAAAACTCACCAATTACACGTGAAGAAATTTGTGAAAACTATTTGAGTTACCTTGGTATTAAGATAGACAAAGAGAAAAACAATGTCAAAGGAGAAGAAAGAATAATATCAACTCCTGACTCCAAGGTTAAAGTTCTTATTGTCCCAACCAATGAAGAATTAATGATTGCAAGAGATACTAAAGAAATAATTGAAAAAGGAATTAAAAAACTAGAATATTAATTATCTGGGCTGGTGCTTTTGCACCAGTCTCTTTTCAAGAGGTGTTAAATGTGATCATAAAAAAAAGATACGTTTACATAGATACTCCTCAATTAATAAAAAGTGAAAATGTTGAAAAAAATAAAGATTTACCAAGTGAAGATAATAAAGAAATCCAAAAAGATATACTTCTTGAGGAAGCCAAAAAAGAGGCCGCAAAGATAGTTAACGAGGCAAAAACAAACGCAAAAAATATTATTGAATCTGCAAAAAAAGAAGCTGAAGAAATAAAAAATAGAGCATTAGAGGAAATATCACAAATAAAAAATAAAGAGCTCGAAGAAATAAATCAGAAAATAAATAACCTTAATCAAAAAATCATTTCAATAAGCAATAATTTTGAAGAAAAGCTAGAAAAAAAAGTTAATGAATTAAGTAATGAAATGTTATATTTAATAAAAACAATAATTCAAAAATTTTTAGAAAAAGAAATAGATGAAGAGGTAACAAAAAGAAAACTTGAAAAAGTTTTAATGCATATTATAGGAATGAAAAACGTAAAGCTTTACCTAAATTCGGAAGATATAAAGTTACTTGATGAGGAAACTTTAAACCATTTACGTTACAGAGGAATAGAAATAATAGAAGATAATAATGTTCATTCAGGCGTTATAGCTGAAACAGAAAGCGGCACTATTAACACAAGCCTGAATTTTCAAATAAAGTTAATAAATGAAATAATAGATGAGGTACTAAACAATGAATAGCTTAGAGCTTTTAAAGAAAAGATTCGAAAATTTTAATCCTTATCAAAAGATAGGATCAGTAAGCAAAATAGTTGGATTAACTATTGAATCAAAAGGGCCCGATGCATTTTTAGGTGAATTGTGCAAAATCATTACCGACTACAAAAAAACCCTTGCCGAAGTAGTCGGTTTTAATGATAATGGAATAATATTAATGCCTTTAGAAGACATAAGCGGTCTAAAAAAAGGTTGTCAAGTATTAAAAACAGGTGAATATGTTAGTGTACCTGTTTCTGAAGAATTACTTGGAAAAGTTATAGATTCTCTCGGAAGACCACTTGATGGCAAAAAAATATATACAAAAGAAAAAGTACCTATAGTAAGAGAAGCACCTAATCCATTAGTTAGAAAAAGAATTACTACTCCCATTTCCGTTGGAGTTAGAGCAATAGATGGTTTTTTAACTTTAGGTTACGGTCAAAGAATTGGTATCTTTGCAGGTAGTGGTGTGGGAAAAAGCACGCTGCTTGGAATGATTGCAAGAAACACTTCTGCAGATATTAATGTTATTTCATTAATTGGCGAAAGAGGAAGAGAAGTTAGGGAGTTTATTGAAAAAGATCTAAAAAAAGAAGGTTTAAAACGTTCAGTTGTTGTTGTATCTACCTCTGATCAACCCGCTCTTCTAAGAGTTAAAGCATTACTTACGGCAACTTCTATAGCCGAATATTTTAGGGACAAAGGTTATAACGTCCTCTTAATGGTTGACTCACTTACAAGGTGGGCAATAGCTCAAAGAGAAGTGGGACTTGCAACAGGCGAACCTCCTACAACAAGGGGATATCCACCTAGTGTTTTTGCAGGATTACCAAAAATATTAGAAAGAGCTGGTAATTCTGATAAAGGGAGCATAACCGGTATATATACTGTTCTTGTTGAATCAGATGATTTTAACGAGCCTATATCAGATACTGTAAGGGGTATTGTTGATGGTCATATAATATTATCCAGAAAACTTGCAGAATCTGCACACTATCCCGCAATTGATATTTTAATGAGTGTAAGCAGGCTAATGAATGATATTACTAGAAAAGAACATAAAATTGCCGCATTAAAAATTAAAGATCTTCTTGCCACCTATTATGATGCAAAGGATCTAATTGACGTTGGAGCGTACAAAAAAGGTACGAATCCAAAAATTGATAAAGCAATAGAATTAATTGATGAAATAAACAAATTTTTAAGACAATCCGTTGATGAGAAAATGAGCTTTGAAGATACTGTTGAGTATTTAATTTCGATTGCAAATAAAATCTAAAACTTATTAAGAAAGAGGGGACTAAAGTGAAAAAGTTTTTTCTACTATTTTTAATAATTACCTCAACAATATTTGCAACAACATTTTCATTAAGATATGAAAATATAATATATACATCAGATACAAATAAGTATTTTTCAAATGTATTTACTCCTGACATCAAATATCAAAACGATAATTTTTCTTTTTTTGTAGAGATGACTTTTTCAAATGATGGAAAATTTCCGCTTTTTTACGAAGAATTCTACGGTGATTATTATATAAAATTTAAAAATTCTGGAATAAATTTCAATCTTAATAACGTAAAAATCTCATTTGGAAATTTAGAGAACTATGATATTGTTGACTCGCCATATTCATTATTTATTTCATCTCTTGGACATTCAAAGCCAACTGTTTCTTTTAAATTTGAAGATAGTAATTTTAAGTATGAATCAAGATACATTTTAATTTCATATGATGATTTTGTACCCCTAAATCTGTCAACAAAAAGCTCTATTGATAAGGGATTAAACTTAAAATATTACGCTATAAAGTATGGAAATTTTACATTTGGATATGAAGAAGCTTCAGTATATGTAAACAGGTTATTTGATTTTGAATATTTTTCTAATCCTTTACCAAACTTTTTTGTACAATACTACCGTGAAAATGTTTTATACAATGGAATAAGAAGTTTTAACGACAATTCTTTAATGGGATTTTTTGCAACATATGAAGATCTTAAAAAATATTTATATGCACAAATACTCATAGATGATTTTAATGCAAATAGATTTTTTAATCCAGATAATCCAACGGTTGATAAGATTGCATGGTCTTTTGGCGGGACATACAATTTAAATAATTATTTAAAAGCTAAAATATTCAGTGCTGGTGCAACAAAATATACATTTCAACCTTCATCTGACTCAGGAAACCCTCTATATTATGGATATACTTACTTTATAGTTGAAAAACTAAAAGATTGGATAATAAACTATGAGGAAAATTATATTGGTTACAAATATGGAGAAAATAATCTTGCTCTTTTAATAGGTCTTGATTATTCAAAAGAATTTAATTTAACTGGAGATCTTGAATTTATTCTTTCTGGAACAAAATCGCCTATAAATCCCTGGACCGAAAAGAATAGTTCAACATATGAACGTGGATTTAATCTTTTAAATGAGGGAAAAATCGAAAAGACCTTCCTTTTATCTTTAAACATATCAAAAAAATTTGGTATAATGGAATTAGGTGGATTTATTAAACTGGGAGAAATATTCAACGTACTAAAATTAGTGGAAGAAGTAAATGATAATGTTAAAAAGCCATATTATGCTCCGTCAGATGAAAATAAAACCATATTTGATCTTTCAATATTTTTAAAAGTAAGTTATAACCTATAAAGAAAAGGGGGATCACATGAAAAAGTTAATGTTAATTCTTTTTGTAATTACATCCTGTATTTTATTTTCTGATACGGTAGTATTAAAAGACGGAAGCCAAATAAAAGGGGAAATTCAAACAATAAATTCTGGAGTTTTAAGTATTAAATCTCTAGTTGGCCAAATTGTTTCTTATACAGATATTGTAAAAGAAGTTTACTTTGATGAACAAGCTACGCCAACTTATGGAGTATGGATAGAGCCTAATGAAGGTGAATGGATAAGAATTCCTGGAAAATTAACTAAATTTGATGGAAACTCTGGAACAGTTCTTTTACCAGATAGTGGAACTTTTGTATTTTCAAGTAGAGAGGCAATAAAATATATTAATTTCATTGAAAGTTCTACAGAACTAGATCTTTCACAAAACACATCTGTTGTTCCTGGAAAAACAGACAAATTAAAAGTAACTTTAAAAAACGGAGATACTTTTTCAGCTGTATTTTCATCCAGGCTTGGTGATATAATAACGTTTATCGTAGAACGTGGAATTATATCAATTCCAACTAACCTGATTGAAAAAGTGATATTTCCTGAAAACTCAAAATATAATTCTCTTTTTACACTTAAAGATGGTGCTAAAATATATGCGAAAATATTAAAATTTGAATCTAATAGCTTCTTAATTGAAACAGCAATAGGTGTTATATTTATTGATTTAAAAATGATGCATAATATAGAACTACTTTTTTAACTGTAACAAAAATTTTATCAAAAATACTGATTGGTTGTTAAAAAAAGATAGTAAAATTTTTCACGAGGACCATATAAAAAGGAGGGAAAAGTATGAAAATAGCTATCAACGGTTTTGGAAGAATAGGAAGATTAGTCCTTAGGGAACTTATACGCCGCAATAGTGACATTGAAGTTGTTGCTATCAACGATTTAACTGATGCTGCTACATTAGCTCATCTTTTCAAATATGATTCAGTACACAAAGTACTACCTAATGAAGTTAAAGCTACAGAAAATTCTATTATAATCGATGGTAAGGAAATTAAAATCTTTGCAGAAAGAGATCCTGAAAACCTTCCATGGAAAGATCTTGGTGTAGATGTTGTTGTAGAATCTACAGGAGTATTCAGAAACAGAGAAGGTGCCGAAAAACATTTGAAAGCAGGTGCAAAAAAAGTTGTAATTACCGCTCCTGCCAAAGGTGAAGATATTACAATAGTTTTTGGCTGTAATGAAGAACAACTTTCTTCTGAACACAATATCATTTCCTGTGCATCTTGTACAACAAATTCAATCGCATCAATTGCAAAAATAATTAATGATGAGTTTAAAATAGTAACTGGTCACCTTATTACAGTACACTCTTACACTAATGACCAAAGAATTTTAGACTTACCACACAAAGATTTTAGAAGAGCTAGAGCAGCTGCTGTTAACATAATTCCTACAACAACTGGTGCAGCAAAAGCAGTTGCAGTGGTTGTTCCTGAATTAAAAGGAAAACTCGATGGAATGGCAATAAGAGTTCCAACACCAGATGGCTCACTTACAGGCTTAAGTGTAGTAGTTGAAAAAGCTACTTCAGCTGAAGAAGTAAATGAGGTAATCAAAAAAGCTACTGAAGGCAAATTAAAAGGAATCATTGGTTACAACACTGAACCAATTGTAAGTAGCGACATTGTTGGAACAAGATTTGCTGGAATCTTTGATGCAACATTAACTAAAGTTATGAACGGAACATTGGTAAACGTATTCTCATGGTATGACAACGAATATGGATACACAAATAGAGTTGTTGATACACTTGAATTAGTAGAAAAGAAATTATAATAACTAATAATCTTTTTTCGTAAATGGGGGCCGTGTTGCCCCCATTATTAAAATTAACAAGGAGGGATAAAATATGGAAAAATTAACAATAAGAGATATAGATCTAAAAGGAAAACGAGTTATAATGAGAGTTGATTTTAACGTCCCTATGAAAGATGGAGAAATCACTGACGATACAAGAATAGTTGAAGCACTTCCTACAATAAAATATGCTATTGAAAACGGTGCTATTGTGATTTTACTTTCACACCTTGGAAGACCAAAAGGCGAAAGAAAGCCTGAATTTTCTCTTTTACCTGTTGCTAAAAGGCTTAGTGAACTTCTTGGAAAAGAGGTTACATTTATTCCAGAACTTTATGGAGAAATTGTAAATGAAAAAGTTAAAAATGCAAAAGAAGGGGATGTTATTTTACTTGAAAACACAAGATTTGACAAAGGTGAAACTAAAAATGATCCAGAACTTGCAAAAAAATGGGCTGAACTTGCCGATATACATGTAAATGATGCATTTGGAACAGCCCACAGAGCTCACGCAAGTAATGTTGGAATTGCACAGTATATACCAAGTGTTGCTGGATTTTTAATGGAAAAAGAAATTAAATTCTTATCTAAAGCTACAACTAATCCTGAAAAACCATATGTTGTTGTATTAGGTGGTGCAAAAGTTTCAGACAAAATTGGTGTTATAACAAATCTTCTTGATAAGGCAGATAAAATTTTAATTGGTGGCGCTATGATGTTTACTTTCTTAAAATCTCTCGGATACAATGTTGGTTCATCTCTAGTTGAAGATGATAAGTTAGATCTTGCAAAAAGAATTTTAGAACAAGCAAAAGAAAAGGGTACCGAAATAGTCCTTCCAGTTGATGCTGTATGTGCTCAAAAAATTGAAGCAGGAGTTGAAACAAAAACAATTGATATTAAAGATGGTATTCCTGAAGGTTGGATGGGGCTTGATATTGGACCTAAAACAGTTGAACTCTTTAGAAATAGCATATCTGGTGCTAAAACAATAGTTTGGAATGGACCAATGGGAGTTTTTGAAATAGAAGATTTCTCAAACGGAACTAAAGAAGTTGCAATTGCTATTGCTGAAGAAACATCAAAAGGAGCTACTACAATCATTGGTGGTGGAGATAGTGCAGCAGCAATCGCAAAATTTGGACTTAAAGACAAAGTATCACACGTTTCAACAGGTGGTGGAGCTTCTCTCGAATTCCTAGAAGGAAAAGAATTACCTGGTATAGCATCAATTGCAAATAAAAAAAAAATAGAAAACTAGTATTGGCTGGAAACTGGAAAATGCACAAAACTCCAACTGAATCTGCACATTTTGCATCAATATTACTAAATGCATTTCATGGAGAAAAAGAATTTGATATTATAGTTGCTCCTACTTTTATATCGATACCAGCAGTATACGAAATTCTAAGAGATTCTAATATTAAGGTTGCAGCACAAAATATGTACTTTGAGGATGAAGGTGCATACACCGGAGAAATATCTTGGAAAATGTTAAAAGAATCTGGTGTTGAGTATGTAATAATTGGTCATAGTGAAAGACGAAACATATTTGGAGAAACAGATGAAATGATAAACAAAAAGATAAAAAAAGCAATAGAAGTTGGTTTAACTCCTATTTTCTGTGTTGGAGAAAAACTCGAAGAAAGAGAGGAAGGCCTTACATTTGCAGTAGTTGAAACTCAAATTAGAAAAGGATTAAAAAATATAGAGGACATTGAAAATGTAATTATAGCTTACGAACCAGTCTGGGCTATTGGAACAGGAAAAGTTGCAACTCCAGCTCAAGCTCAGGAAGTTCATAGCTTTATAAGATCACTTATTTCAAAAATGTACTCAAAAGAAAGAGCCGAAAAAGTTAGAATACTTTACGGTGGTAGCATTAAACCAAACAACTTCTTTAGTTTAATAGTACAACCAGACATAGATGGTGGACTAGTTGGAGGAGCAAGTCTTAAAGAAAGTTTCATAGAACTTGGAAAAATTTTAAAACAAGTGATATAATATAGAACTAGGGGGTGAGTCCCCCTAGTTTTTCTTTTACAGGAGGTAATTAAATGCCACACATTCTTATAATTGATGATGAACGAAATGTAAGATTTTTAATTGAAAAATTTTTGGAAGGATTTACTTATGATTCTCTATCTACAGTTGAAGAAGCTTTAAAAAACATATTTGAAAAAAATATAAACTATGATCTTATAATTTCTGATTTAAAATTACCTGGAAAGTCTGGTATAGAACTTGTCAAAGCATTAAGGGAAAAAGCAATTGATACACCTATTTTAATTGTGTCAGCATATACAAAACCAGAAATTTTATCTGAATTATTCAAATTTGAACGGGTTGATTTTCTTTCAAAACCTTTTACAAAAGAAGAATTACTTTCAAAGGTAAAAGAATTAATTGATGAACCTAAAGAATCTTTTGACAGAGCATTAAGAATGGCAAATGAATTTCTAAATTCTGGTGATCTAAATAAAGCAGAAAAACTTATTAAAAAAATTTTTAGTCTGTCGCCTTCTTCACCAATCCCACATTACCTTATGTATGAATTACTTAAAAAACGCGGTAATTTAGAACTTGCAAACAAGCACTTGAATGCCGCAAAGTCTCTTGATGAAAACATTGAGGTGAAAAAAGATGCGGAAAACAAATGAGCTTTTCATTGTTATTATAGGCTGTGGTAAGGTTGGCGGAAACATTGCCAGTATGGCTTCGTCCATCGGACACAGTGTCGTTGTAATAGATAAAAATCAAGAGTCATTCGAGAATTTGTCACCTGAGTTTACAGGTTTTACAATTATTGGGGATGCTACTGAAAAAGATGTCCTCGAAAATGCAAAGATTTCTAAAGCAGATTATGTATTTGTACTTACAGAAGATGATAATACAAATTTTTTAATATCCCTACAATGTAAATATTATTTTGGAGCAAAAAATATAATTGCAAGAGTTTACGACCCAGAAAATAGTGTATTATTTTTAGAATACAACATTAATGTTGTATCACCTACGATGCTTTTAATTGGTGATTTAAAAAATATACTGGTTGGTGAAAGCTTATGAAAGTTGTCCTAATTGGCGGCGAAAAAATTGCATATTTTCTTGCAAAATCATTCTCAAGTAAGGGATATAAAACTTATTTAGTAAACAAAGATCAAAAATTATGTGAGGATTTTGCAAGAGATCTAAAAGCTGTGGTAATTCATGGCGATGCTTCAAAGAAAAGACTCCTAGAACAATTAGATATTGAAGAAGATGATATCATAGTTGTTCTTACAAATAAAGATAAAGAAAATCTTATTATCACACAATTTGCAAAAAAGATCTTTGGAGTAAAAAATATTGTAACACTGGTAAATAATCCAGACAATATAGAACTATTTGAAAAATTAGGAATTACAGCAGTTGTCAGTACTACCACAATGCTTCAAAAAGCTGTAGAAAATTTGTTATTTGGGGAAGAACTCCAACAATTCTTATCTGTTGAAGAAGGAAAACTAACTTTCTTAAAAATAGACATACCTGAAAACTCAAAAGCTGTTGGAAAGTTATTAAAGGATTTAAACCTGCCTCATGATTGTGTTGTTGGTGGTATACTAAGGAAGGGAAAAGTTATAATTCCACATGGTAATACTGAAATAAATGCTGGAGATAGATTATATATTGTAAGTTTACCAACAGCTCAAGAACAAATTCTTGATATTTTAATGGGTGAATAAGTATGCCTAGAAAAAAAGAACAGTACAAACTAATTATTCATAACATAGGATTAGTTTTAATGTATTACACAATTATCATACTTTTCCCATTAGTATTTAATATTTTTTATCCAAATGAATTAAAAAATTCTTATGCCTTTTTATTATCAGCCTTTTTGTCTTTTTTTATTGGATACATTCTTTTTAAAGCTACAAAAGATGTTTCTTCTACAACCGTTACAGTTCGTGAAGGAGCTGTTATTGTCTTTTTCACATGGTTACTTGTTGTTTTAATAGGCTCTATTCCTTTTATACTAGTTGAAAACTTGACCTTTTCACAAGCCGTTTTTGAATCAACAAGTGGTTTTACTACTACTGGTTTGACAATGTTTACCGATGTTTCAAAAGTTTCAAAATTAATACTTGTTTGGAGAAGTATAATGCAATTCATAGGTGGTGCTGGCTTTGCACTTATAATGATGGGATCTGTCATTGGTCCAAAAGGGTTTGGTCTATATCACGCTGAAGGCAGGGTAGATAACATTGCTCCAAACATAAAACGTTCAGCAAGGATTATTACTCTCATTTATATAACTTATGCATTTTTAGGAACTGTACTACTTGATATAGTTGGAATGCCTTTGTTTGATGCGTTCAACCATTCATTAACTGCTCTTGCAACAGGTGGTTTTTCCGTAAAGAATGCAAGTATTGGAGATTACAATAACTTAAGAGTTGAAATAGTTACAATCATTCTAATGTTTTTGGGTGGAACAGGGTTTGGAGTTCACTATACACTGTGGAGAGGAAATTTTAAGGCTTTCTTAAAAAATGGTGAGCCTTGGTTAATGCTCACAACAATATTTACTTTTTCTTTAATAATGGCCTTTAACGGTATTGGAAAAGTATTTTCTACCTTTTCACAGGGTTTTAGAGAGTCTTTATTTCAAACTACGTCTGCGCTAACAGGTACAGGTTTTTCAACAGTGGATTTGACAAATCCTTTATGGATCAATTTTGGATTAGGAATGTTTATACTTACTTCATTAATGATGGCCGGTGGTGGTATGGATTCAACCGCTGGTGGATTAAAACAATATCGTATCTGGGTGACTATCAAGGTATTACTACATTCTGTAAAGGAATTTCTTCTGCCATCAAAAAGTGTTACTAAAATATCTGCTTGGAAAGGGCAAAATAAAAATTTTATAAAGAATGAAGATATTAAAGAAATTTTTCTAGTTTTTTCAATGTATTTCTTCACATTTTTCGTGGGAAGTTTAATACTAAGCTCTTATGGTTATAATCTAACTCAATCCATGTTTGAATTTGCTTCCGCAATGAACGGCGTAGGATTATCTTCCGGAATTACTTCACCAAATATGCCTCTTGGAGCAATGTGGACACTTACTATTGCAATGTTTACTGGAAGACTGGAATTTTTAGTTGTAATTTACGCTGTTGCAAAGATGATTAATGATTTATACGAAAGTATAAAAAAGTAGTTTACATATTCTTTTTTAATGTTACGTATGAAGTAGGCGTTTCATATACTTTTATTTCATACAAGAAATATCTTTCACTATTTAATTCCGGCTCCAATTGTTTCCAAATCCACTCAGCAATATTTTCCGCACTTGGTTGTGGAATTATTTCGTTTATATAAGAATGATCTAATCTACTTAAAACTTTTTCTTTAATAATACGCTTTAGTTCTAAAAAATCTATAACCATACCTTCCTCATCTTTCTCACCAGCAACGGTAACTACTAGTTTATATGTGTGTCCATGCAACTTTTCACATTTTCCATGATACTTTACAAGGTTATGTGCTGCGTCAAACGTAAACTCTTTTGAAACTAGTAGCATCTTAAATAGTCCCTCCCCAGTTAAATAATTTCTACTTTTTTTATCTTAGCATTTTTATCTTTTAGTTTTTCTAAAAAAAGTTCTATATCTTTTCCTTTTGATAACTTCCAATTTCTCTCGATTAAAATTTTATATGTTAAGGTATCTATTTTTAAAATAATATCCCCTTTTCTTATATTATCCTCCAAAGGAAATTCTTTGTCAAAAATTATAACCATTCCTATATATGATGAAAATCTCATCAGTTTATTCTTCAACAATACATAGTCAAAAAAATCCTCATAGACTAAATCAAATTCATATCTTTTTTCTATTTCCTCAACTATCAATTTTACCACGTTATAATCTAACCCTAAATCTATCATCTTTTTTAAATACATCATTTCATTTGTTACATTTGTTTCACTATAAACCAAGTATTTACCCACTTCAAAAAATGCTTCCCTATAATACATTCTTACTGATAAAGCCCAATCAGAAGAAATTGATGGTAAAAAATCTCCATTGTATATATCAAATGCTTTTTTTAAAGACTTTGTATCTTTTTTATCTAAAGAAACCAAAGATAATCTTTCAAAGTTTTCAAAATCTGTTTCTATTTTATTAGGTACAACAGAAACTATAGAATCTTTAGTATTTAATCTTGCAATATTTTTTAACTTTTTATTTATTTTAGAAAAAAATACTGTTATATCATTTCGGCATGGCATCTGATTAATATCCCACACATTTTCTAATACATTTTCAACACTTACATGTTTTTTGTAAATAACAAAAGCAAGAATTTCTGACTCTTTGGGAGAAAAATGCGTGTTTTTCAACTCTGAAATTAAAAAATCTCCAAATGTAATAACTTTTATGCTCTCACCTTCTTTCAAGCTAATTATATCACGCAAATTATATAATTAATTTTATATTGAGTAATATTTTGATTACATCTCAGGTTTTAATTTATATTAATGTAGTATTATCAATTTACAAAAGAAAAATAAAGACAAAAAATGCTGTTGTTATGTAAATAATTTCTTAAGAAAGGAGGGAAGGTAAGAAATTATATAAGAACCACAAAAACTAAGGAGGGGAAACTATGAGAAAGATGTTAATTACTTTATTAAGTTTATTTGCTTTATTTATTTTTGCCGATGCAACTTCTGTACAT
>NZ_JAIHAP010000062.1:0-10604 GCF_020054775.1 Thermosipho sp. (in: thermotogales)
TATAAAACTGCTAGTTTGTTTAAATTGTATAGGGATTATTTAAATTTAAAAGTTGAAGGAAATAGATTGAAAGAGCTTTTTGAAAAGACCTTTATAGAAATAGCAGATGAAAATACTTTATTTGAATTGTACTGGGTGATTAAAATATTAAAAGAAAACGCTAAAGGATATAAGATGTATATTATGGATGGAAAAGAAAATAAAGTTGCAACTTGGGAAGATGATATACATGTGTATACAATATACCATGATAGTACAGGTTCAAATGAATTAATGTTTAAAATTTCAGTAGAAGAAGTGAAAAATTCATCACTTACAAATGAATTTTTAAAAAGGCAAATTAAGGTTTACGACAAATTTAGAGAGATAGGTTCTAAATTATTTAAGGATAGAGAAATAAATGAAAATATTTGGCAGGGAAGGCCAGATATTATTATTGAAGTGCGAAATAAAGAAACAAATAAGTTGAAAAAAGTTGTTTTAGGTGAGGTTAAATATACAACAGATAAAAACTATGTTTTACAAGGATTAAGAGAACTTCTTGAGTATATTTATTTTTTTAAAGATAAATATGGTAGATTTGTTTATGAAAGCATCAATCAGGAAATTAAAGTTAAAGGAATCCTGTTTACAGATAAAATAGAACATGATTATATAAATAATGAATTAGTAGAAGTTGTTAGTTATGGGTCAAAATTAAATTTAGTATTTTATTAGGATAAAATGGTTATGAATTTTTAAAATATGCAAATAAATATGAATGTTAAAGAACAAATGGAGGGGGATTATGGACTTTTCTCAAAAATATAACAGAGAAAATTTTCAAAAATTTTTAGAGTCCTTTTTAACTGATGGTTTTGTAAGGAAAAATTTATCTATTCCGGTGGATGACTATATAAATTCCAAGAGTAGGTACATAAAAGAATGCTATTTAATTGGAGAAGATGAGAAATTAAAAATCCCAATATATGAGTTTAAACATTTTTCAGATTCTGATCCTAGGGTTTCATTATCAAAGGAGGCTTTTAGGATTCTTAGAAATCAATTTGTTGAAAATGCTTTGGCTGTATTTGTTTCAGAAAATTCAGACGATTATAGATTTTCATATCTTTCGGTTAATTATAAATATAGTTCTGACGGAAAAATAATTACTGAATCTTCTAATCCAAGACGGTACTCATTTTTACTGGGGCCAAATTCAAAATTACATACTGTAGAAACTCAGTTGAGTGAGAAAGTAGATTCTTTAGAAGATTTGAGAAATAGATTTTCAATTGAAGTTGTTAATAAAGAATTTTATAAAGGCATACATGATATTTTTTATAAATTTGTCAAAAATATTTCCTTACCATATGACAACAGTGATGAAAATAGAAAAAATTTTACAATTAGGTTTTTGAGTAGGATTATTTTCTTGTGGTTTTTGAAGAAGAAAAAATCAAAACAAGGAAAGTCTTTAATCCCAGAAGAAATATTATCATCAAGTGCAATAAGAGAAGAATATTATCATACTGTTCTTGAACCATTATTTTTTGAAGTATTAAATACTCCAATTAATCAAAGAAAGGTGAATTTTAAAGTTAGTTCCTTTGATTTGATTCCTTATTTTGAGGATATACCATTTTTAAATGGTGGTTTGTTTACTCCCAAAGAACATGATTTTTATGTGTTAGATAAAAATGGAAAATCAAAATATTTTGATGCTTTAAAAATACCAGATATTTTAATCAAAGAATTATTTGAACATCTTGAAACTTATAACTTTACTGTAGATGAAAACACCCCAATAGATATTGAATTGTCTATTGATCCTGAAATGTTAGGACTTATTCTAGAAAATTTACTTGCTGAAATAAATCCTGAAACAGGAGAAAGTGCAAGAAAGCAACTTGGAAGCTTTTATACTCCAAAAGAAATAGTAGATTTTATGGTTACAGAATCATTAAAATATTATCTACAAGATCATACTAATTTAGATAAAGATGAAATTGAAAAAATTCTTAAAAGTGATATGGATATTTACAATGTTGATAATTTTTTGTCGAATGATAAAAAATCTGAGTTGTTGAAAGTTTTATATGATATAAAAATTTTGGATCCAGCCTGTGGTAGTGGAGCTTTTCCCGTTGGAATGCTATTAAAACTAACTCATATATTAGAAATCCTTGATCCAAATGCTGAAATTTACAAAGAAATAATATATCAGAATTTACCATCAACTTTAAGAAGAGAAATAGAAAAAAGATTTGAGAACGAAACACTTCAATTTATACGCAAACTTCATATTATTGAAAAATCAATTTATGGAATTGATATTCAAGAGGTTGCAGTTGAACTTGCAAAGCTTAGAATCTATCTATCGCTAATAATTGAATCAACAGTAGATGACACAAAAGAAAATAGAAATATTAAACCGTTACCAAATCTTGAATTTAAATTTGTGGCTGCTGATACATTAATTAAACTTCCAAAAGAAGAAGTAACTTTCACAACAAAATTAGTAATAAAATTGAAAGGTTTGATAAAAGATTACTTTAGTGCATCTTCATTAAAAGAAAAAAATAAGTTAAGAGAAGAATTTATAAAAATAAAAGAAGAAATCCATTTTTTATATAAACAATGGTATGGTGAACCCAAAAAGGGAAGTTTTGATTATTATATAGAAAGATGGGACCCATTTGGAGATGAACCAGCTGAATTTTTTCATCCATTTTGGATGTTTGGCATAGATGATGGTTTTGATATCGTTATAGGAAACCCACCATATATTCAACTTCAAAGACAAAGGGGTAAATTGTCAAAGAAGTACAAATCGCAAGGTTATGAAACATTTGATAGCAATGGAGATATTTATTGCTTATTCTATGAAAGAGGAATAGACTTATTAAAAGATAAAGGGGTGCTCTGTTATATAACAAGTAACAAATGGATGAGAGCAGGATATGGTGAAAAATTAAGAGAATTTTTCGAAAAATATAATCCCAAATTAATTGTGGATTTAGGCCCTGGAGTTTTTAAGGCTGCTACTGTTGACACAAGCATATTAATTATTCAAAAGGGTGAAAATAAAAAACAATTAAAGGGAATAGAATTAAGAGAAAAAAATATGAATATTAGCAAGTACGTGAATGAAAATCAAAAAGAAGTGTACGCATCAAAAAATGTATGGTTTATTGGTAATAATATTGATTTTAAAATAAAAGAGAAAATTGAAAAATTGGGGAAACCTTTAAAGGATTGGAATATTAATATTTATTATGGTATAAAAACAGGTTTAAACAAAGCATTTATTATTGATACAAAAACTAGGAATATGATATTAAACAATTGCAAAAGTGAAGAAGAAAGAAATAGAACTGAAGAAATAATCAAGCCAGTATTAAGAGGAAGGGATATACAGAGATATTATTATGAGTGGAAAGGGTTGTGGATAATTTTAGCTAAATATGGGTTTTATAAAAAATCTCATTTATATCCTAGTCTTGTTGATTATTTATCAAAATTTGAAATGGCATTAAAAAAAAGAGGACAATGTAAATACAATAGAAATGTTAATAAAAATAAAAGTAATGACTTTCCAGGTCAACACCATTGGTTAGAATTGGATAATAATCCAACTGAAAAATATTTGGAAGAATTTGAAAAAGAAAAGGTTGTTTGGCAGAGAATAACGAAAAAGCCTATGTTTTGTATAGTTTCGTCTGGTTTTTATATATTAGATAGTATGGCATTTTTTACAGGAAATGATTTAAAATATATTACTAGTGTTTTGAATTCTAAATTAATTCATTTCTATATTTTAAAAAATGTTCATAGATATGGTTTTACTGGTTTTCGACTTTCTAATCAATATGTAGAAAGATTACCTATTTTGTTTTTTGATACTGAGGAAAAATTAGCATTAAAAAAAGAAATTGATCAGTTAGTTTCTTTAATGATTCAAAAGTTTAAAGAGGTAGAAAAACAAAAAAACGAGAATCTTATTAAAGAAATAAACAACTATGAAAAGAAAATTAATTCAATGGTATATGATTTGTATGAATTAACACCTAAAGAAATAGAATATATTGAAAAAGAGGTGCAAAAATGGTAACAAGAACATTTATTACAAACGATCATGAAACGTTGTCTGAAACATTGAAAAAAATAAGTAACTCAATTTCAAAATGTTATTTTTTAGTTGGATATTTTTATTTTTCAGGTTTTTCTGAAATATATGAGTATTATAAAGATAAAAATTTAAAAATACTTGTTGGCCTTGACGTAGAAAAAGGTTTGGATAATTTGTACAAAGAAACATACAATATATTTAAAACTGAAGATAAGTCAAAAATATCAATAAGGGAAGATTTTTATAAAAAGCTCAAAGATTTTATTAACAATACTAATTATTATGATTTATCAAAAATGCAAAAGGCTTTTGAAGTATTTTTGGAAAAAATAAAGAATGGAACTCTTGAGATAAGAAAAACAAAACAATCTACTCATTCGAAAATGTACATATTTGAGAGAAAAGATAATGAGGGTGGAATAAATCCTGGTTATGTTATTGTAGGTTCAAGTAATTTATCTGCAAGCGGATTATCTTCTCAAAATGAGGTTAATGTAATTTTAAGAGAGCCGCATCATTTTAAAGAGGCAAAGGAAATATTTGATAGACTTTGGGAAGACTCGGTAGAAATTGTAAGTAAAGATAATTTCAATGAATTTGAAGAGAAAGTGGTCAAGGAAACGTTTCTTGGAGTTATCCCATCTCCTGAACTAATATATGTAAGAGCACTTCATGAATATTTTGAAACAAAACAGCTTGAGGAAGAATTTTTACCCTCTGCAATTACAAATAATAAGTTTTATGATCTAAAATATCAAATTGATGCAATCGAAAAAGCAATATCAATTTTAAGGCAACACAACGGTGTAATTATAGCTGATGTTGTTGGATTAGGTAAAACGGTTATAGCATCAACAATAGCTCACGTTTTAAGAGAAAAAACAATTATTATAGCACCTCCACATCTTGTAAGTACATGGGAAATGTACAAAGAAGATTTTGATTTTCAAGGAAGAGTATTTAGTAGTGGTAAACTGTCAAATGTTTTGGAATATATTGATAAAGCAAATACAAATGAATTTTTAATAATTGTTGACGAAGCTCATAGGTTTAGAAATAATGAAACGCAGCAATATGCTTTGCTTCATAGAATATGTTCTGGAAATAAGGTAGTTCTTTTGAGTGCAACTCCTTTTAACAATAGACCATTGGAGATTTTTAATTTAATTTCTCTATTTCAAAATCCTGCACGCGCTACTTTTATAAATACCAACGGGAGAAATTTATATGATATATTTAAAAAATTAGATGATGAGTTTAGGGAGGCAAGAAAAAAGGATAATAAAGGAAAAATTAAAAAGATATCTGAAAGTATTAGAAATATAATAAATCCACTAATAATTAGAAGGACAAGGCTTGATCTTCAAAAAATAGATGTTTATAGGGAAAATATTAAGGCCCAAAATATATCTTTTCCAAAAGTTAATGAACCTGAATCGTTAAAATATGATTTAGAGGATATTAAGGATAAATACCTTTTAACCCTTGAAATGATTTGTCCAATTGAAGAAAACAACCGTAATTATTTTAAGGCATCTAGATACAGAGTAACTCACTATATAAAAAATTTCAATAAGTATAGAAGGCAATTAGAAGATTATTTTGGAACTGAAAATTTTGAAATTTTACACGAAAATCTATCACTGTTTATGAGGAAACTTTTAGTAAGAAGATTTGAAAGTTCATTAGAAGCATTTAAAAAGTCGATTGAAAATATGATAAATTATACAAAAATAATGATTAAATGGTATAAAGCCGGGAAAGTTCCTCTTTATAAGAAAGGTGGAATAGTTGATCCAGAGCTAATTTTTGAAGAAGACTTTATAGATGATGATTTATTAAAAGATTCAAAATTGGAAAGCTTGAGAAACAAAGGATATTATTTTATTGATTCTAAGGAAATCAGAAAAGCATTTTTAGAAGATATGGAATCAGATTTGAAAATTTTAGAAGATATTTACAATATGTGGTTTTCTAATGATCAATTGTTTATTGTGGAAGATAAAAAGCTTATTTCTTTTAAGAAACATTTAAATAATTTGTATTTACAAAAACCCAATAGAAAAATAGTTGTATTTTCAGAATTTATAGATACAGTTAATTATTTATATGAAAATCTTAAAGATGAGTTTAAAACAATGAAATATACTAGCCGGGATGCTAACGAAAATAATAGAAAAAGGATTATACAGGAATTTGATGCAAGTTGTGACAACCCGACAAATGATATACAGTTATTAATTGCTACGGATGCTTTATCTGAAGGTTTCAATCTAAATAGAGCAGATGTTTTGATTAATTATGATATTCCTTATAATCCTACCAGAGTAATTCAAAGAGTCGGAAGAATTAATAGAATTGGTAAAAATGCTCAAAAAGAAATATTCATTTATAATTATTTTCCCTCTGAAATTGGTGAAGATGAAACTTCTGTTAGAAAAATTTCTACAGCCAAAATACACATGTTTAATTTCATATTTGGAACTGATATGAAAACTCTTACATCAGAAGAGGAATTAAATTCTTATTTTGCAAAGGAGTTATCTGATGATGAAATTTCATGGGATGTTGAATTTTTGAATGATTTACATAGATATCAAAATTTTGAAAATGATATTTATAGAAAAGCTTTGGAATTACCCAAAAGGGTTAGGGCAAAAATCATAGATACTGGTTTAGAAGGAGCTTTAGTTTTTGCAAAGGAAGGAACAAGTTTAACATTTTTAAAATTAACACAGGAAAAAATTGAAAAACTGTCAATTGAAGAAGGGCTAAAATTATTAAAGATGGTAAAAGATAAAAAGTACAAAAAAGTTGATTCTAATTTAGATAGTTATTTAAGAAAAATTTCTGATAATAAAATTACTACTGGAAAAAATGTTAACTTAAATCCACGAACGATTGAATTTAGATTACTAACTATGCTTAATTCTTTTGACTCAAATGATAAATATTTTGAATTATTAATAGAAGTTGTAAAATCAAGAGTTTTACCAAAATTTTATATAAAACAGGCTGTTGAACTAATTGAAAATTCCGAAAATAAAAACCAATTAATCAATGAAATCAAGAAGCTTATTTCTGATAAGTATTTGCAAAGGATATACATTGGTAATAACAAATATATAAAAGATGCCGAAATAATATTTATTGAGCAATATTCGTAATAAAGAGGTAATTAATGTGAAAATTAAACTTACATTTTATGGGCCGTATAAATTGTATGGAAAAAAAGAAGAACTTTTATTTGATTCAGACATATCAAAAGACTATGGTATTTATCTCTGGACAGTAAAATATAAAAATGGATATCTTGTTGACTATATTGGTGAAACAGGAAGAACATTTTGGCAACGTATGAAAGAACATTTGATAGAAACCTTTGGCGGAAACTATAGAATATGTGATCCAGAATTACTTTCCAAAGGAAGAGAAAAAATAATCTGGAATGGTCTTTGGCGAAAAGAAACGAGAAATAAAATAATTGAATTTATAGATAAAGTTGAATTTCTTGTGCCTTTAATTAAAGAGTACATCAATCTTCATTATGTATTTTTAGGTCCGCTTAACGTTGATAGAAATATTAGAAAATCAATTGAATATCATATTGCAAAAGAAATAATAAACTCTCCAAAGCCTTTTAATAATTTACTTCCTATAGATATCAGATTTACAAAGCCCAAAAACATTCCTAATGAAAAGATTATAGTTGAAATAAAATCTTCTGAAACAATCCATGGATTAAAAGAAAGGTTGATAATAAACGGGTAATTTCATGGTGACTTTATTAATTGAACAGAGAAATAAAGAAAGGGTAGTCCATAACGGGCTTGCCCAGCCATATTCGTTGGTAAGGTGGTATGGCTGATTATGGGAATTGATAAGATACCACCTATTTTTTTGACAAAGGTGTCGAACATTGATGAACATGTCGGCGGTGTCGAATATGTCATAATTTGATTAGTCAACTGATAATTTTTTGAATGGAAGGGCTATTGTGAAACTGCAGAAGTTATAAGTTACATAGTAGACAAGCTACTTGAATCTGTAAGAGAAAATTTGCTGGTCAACAGAAATCAGAAATTTGAACAACATTATAAAGCACCATCCCATGGGAATTTTCAGAGTAGCTGGTGAAAATGGTATAGGAAAAACGACGGTACTCATTTATTGGATGTGACAACGTTTTTTCAAGACGTATCACATTGACTTTCAGGGAATCTGTAGAAAGTATTTTGTACGAACTTCTGTACAACCTTTCCAAAAATTTGGAAAGCGATGAAAAACTTTCAAAACAAGCGCAAAAGATAAAAGAATGGGTAGCTGAAGAGGTTTCAACAGTGAAAGGTTTTTCCTTTGGAATAAGCTTGTACGATTCTGCAGGTGTTGGTACTCAAAAGGCACAAACACCAAGGTTTAACTTTTTTGTTGCCAAAGAAAAACTTATGAATTTGATCAAAGAGATTGTCACAGTAAAAAGAAAATTTGTTCTTTTTATTGATGAACTTGACAAAGAAAGTAGAGACGATGTACTTAAAATCGTTGATGCACTGAAAAATGAGCTGGTATTTGAAAATGTAGTCATAATAATGACGCTGCCGTATTCTATATACAGGGAATATAAGCTCGACCGATTAAGGTGGAACGAATCAGGAAACCTGGAAAATGTCTTTAAGGACATAACATTTCTCGAAGAATTAACTGATAGTGATATAAAAGAACTACTTTTGAGGAGAATACACAGATTCAGAGAAGTTATCCCGATAGAATCTCTCGAACCGGTGATAGAATTTGCAGATGGTAACCCGCGAGATGCACTGTGGATCCTTTCCAAGGTCATATTTGAAAATATAGACAAAAATGTGCTGAAAAAGGAAGATGTGATACAGACTATAATGAAGATAGTAGGCGAGTACCTTGATGAATTAAGATTTACGGAGCGTCAAAGGAAAGCATTCAAGTTGTTGAAAAATGTTACTGGTACAAAGGAAGAACTGTTGAACATTTTGCAGGAAAATAGTATTAAGCGTACAACAGCATATTCCATACTAAATACATTCATGGAACGAAAAATACTCATATCAAGAGGAGCAAAATTAAGAATTTCTGGAAAATATAAATTTCTTAATCTGTAAACTTTAACAGATGGTTGTCGAACTTAGTCGAACACTGACGAACTTGTTGGCGATGTCGAAATACAAAATCGTATTTTAGATACTTGTATACCATAGAACTGGGATTAACGATGAATTTCTGAGGACACATGAATTTTACTAGCAGAATTCTGTGTTTTTAGGAAATGTTGAAAGGATTAATCATAGCCACACTCGTTTCTTTTTGAATTATAAAAACAACGTTTTTTACTGATTCGTTATTTCTACTAGGATAGTGCCCAAAAGTTAGGTAGGAAATTTATAAATAGAAGCAATGTCTTGAAAAGACGAAAAAAATGAAACACCGACACAAAGAGAATGGTTGAATTTTGTAAAGAGCAAGGACTTCCTGAACCTGAATTTAAAGAATTTGGTGATGGTTTTTCTGTCATATTTTATAAAGATATTTACAATGAAGAATATCTTAGAAAACTAGGATTAAATGATAGGCATATTAAAGCTGTTTTGTATGTGAAAGAGAAAGGGAAGATTACCAATGAAGAATATCAGGAGATAACAGAATGTTCAAAACCAACAACCACAAGAGAACATTTTGATCTGGTAAAAGCTGGGATATTTTTGAAAAAAGGGATTACCGGAAAAGGCACATTTACATATTGGGCTCATAAAGGGTTCGCAAAGGGCTCAGCGAAGAGGATTTAAATGAAAGATAAACGTTTCAATGAGGAAGGACCCCCTAAAAGCGATAGGTTATGCTACTTTAATTCCTGCTTCAAAAATTTCACAGAGAAGGTTGTTTAAATGAAAACTTTAAATGAAATTATTAGCATAATAAAGGATTTGAAAAAGGAAATTGAACAGAAATACAAAGTAGAAATATTGGGAATATTCGGTTCTTTCGCAAGAGGAGAACAGAAAGAAACAAGTGACGTAGATATTCTCGTTAAATTTCATGAAAATGCAACTCTTTTTGATTTCATAGGACTTTCCATTTTTTTGCAGGAAAAACTCGGTATTGACGTGGATATTGTCCCTCAGGATGCAGTAAGGAAAGAATTAAGAGAAAAAATAAACCAGGAGGTGGTTAAAATATGAGTAGGGACATTACTGCTGGAAGAGGAGAAAGAATTAATGGAGAAGGTAAAAGAGGTTTTCAAAGTATTGGAATTTGAGGTGTAGAAAAGATGGTAGCAGTAATTATTAAAATTTTAAACAAAATTACAAAATAATGTTTTATACTGCTCCCCTGAAGGATTGGACAGTTAGAAAGTAGAGAGTATTATACTGCTCCCCTGAAGGATTGGACAGCTAGAAAGTAGAGAGTATAATTTTTCATGAGGGGGAGTGAAAGATATGAGGAGAAAATTTTCTGCTGAAGA
>NZ_JAIHAP010000063.1:0-10570 GCF_020054775.1 Thermosipho sp. (in: thermotogales)
GATGTGTTTTTAAGATTTTTGTTTTCTTTTCTTTTTGGAATATTAATAGGCATTTTGTATGAGCTAATTATACCACGTCATAGAGGCCCTTTACATACAGTATGGGCAGCTTTAATATATGGGGGTATTATTGGGTATGGAACATTTTATATCACTTCTAATTTAAATAATGCACTATTTCTTGGTATAATTTCAGTATCTGGGTATGTACTGCATTTAATACTTGATCGTTATTTTGTAGAAAAAGATGGAAAATTAGGAATAAGGTGATAGGTTATGTTTATAATTGGGATTGGTGGAGGAACAGGTTCGGGAAAGACAACTGTAGCTCAGAAGATAAATGAGATTATAGGGGAGTCAAATAGTGTTATTTTGCCAATGGATAACTATTATAAAGATATGAGTCATGTGCCTTTTGAAGAAAGGAAAAAGTATAATTATGATCACCCTGATATGATTGAATTTTCTTTGCTTGTAGATCATTTAAAAGAACTTTTGGATGGAAAAAGTATAAAATTGCCCGAGTATGATTTTGCACAGTATACTAGAACCGGAAATTTTACATTATTAGATCCAAAACCGGTGATAATAATTGAGGGTATATTTGCGTTGTACTACGAAGAATTAAGAAAGTTTTATGATCTTTCCATTTTTGTTGATGCAGAAAGTGATGTAAGGTTTATAAGAAGGCTTGAAAGAGATATAAAGGAGAGGGGAAGAACTATAGATAGTGTAATAAATCAATACTTAAACATGGTAAAACCAATGCATGATGCATACGTTGAACCAAGTAAAAAATATGCAGATTTAATAATTCCACGTGGTGGTTTTAATGAAAAGGCAATTAATGTAGTTGTTGAATTTATATTTAAGAAAATGTCTCAAAATTGAACTTAGAAAAGAGGTGTATTTTATGTATTATAAAGTATCGAGGGATCCAATTCATGCTGAAATTTTTATGTATCCACTTGAAATAATAGCATCAGATACGAAAGCAATGCAAAGGTTGAGATATTTATCACAACTTGTAGGTTCAGAATATGTTTATCCATGTGCAACTCATACACGTTTTGCACATTCTCTTGGAGTAATGCATATTTCTGGAATGTATGCTAGCCATTTGTTTGGGGATGATCCAGCAAAAGTTAGGATTTTAAGACTTGCAGGGCTCTTACATGACATTGGTCATGGACCTTTCAGTCATCAATTTGACGAGGTAGTTTACAAAAATATGGGGTTAGAAGACGGTCATGATGAGTACCGTGAAAAAATTTTGCTTGAGTATATGCCTAAGGCAATGTATAAAGTCTTTGAAAGAGCACCTGAAAAATTAAAGAACGCTGTTTTAGAAGATCTCAATATGGTATTGGGAGAAGTTGACGATTTAGAAGATGACTTTAGAAAAGTCATGGAAAAGGTCGTAGAAACCTATAAAGGTGAAAATGAAGGTACAATAGAATTTGCTGTGATACAAGGCCCCCTTGGTGCTGATAGAATGGATTTTGTTTTAAGAGATTCATATTTTGCAGGAACAAGAGGATTCGGAACAGGTTCTTTAGATAGGCTTGTAAGAAATTCCATGGTTGTTGAAAAAGATGGAAAAAAATTTCTGGCATATAATATCAAGGTAATTGATGAGATTTATACAACATTGTTTGGTAGGTTTATGATGTACAAGAATGTTTATTTCCATAAGACGTCACGTGCAGCGGATTTAATGATTCAAGATTTATTGGAGCTTTGTTATAGACCTTTAAAATTAAAAGAAAGAGTTGAAAATCTTGAAACATTTATGGAACTAACAGATCAAAGGATAATTAATGAAGTTGAAATATACTTTAATCAGATAGTGGAAGAGTATAACATAAGTTCTTTTGAAGAGACAAAAGAAAAGATCTTAAATTTTGAGATAGATTTACAACCAGTAGAGTTAGATATAGTTATGGCTTATGAAATTGTAGAAAGGTTGAAGAATAGAGATTTTTGGAAGACAATCCTTGAAACTCCATTTTCAGTTGAGGGTATAGATCCATCAGCGGCAAGTCAAGGATTTGCAATGGATATTTTACAAAAGATAAGGCTAAGGCTAGAAAAGGCTGTTGAAATATCTGATGAATCAGATAGAGAAGAGTTGTTAAAAATACTTTCAAATTTTGATGAAATATTTAAGGTTGATACACCGTATAAATTATCTCTTGTTCATCCTGATGAATTTTTAAAGAGCAATATTTATATTTATGATTCTTGGAAAGAACACGTACTTTCTTTTGACGAATATGTAAGGGAATATCCTGCTTATAAATTAATGACTAGTAATTTGATTCAAATTGTAAGGTTTTATGTAACAAAAGATGTAAGAAATTTACTTGAGAAATATAATATTATCCCAAAAGTGGATACATCTCTTACTACGAGGTGGTAATGTGCTCTTACTTTTTGATGTGGGAAATACACATACAACAATTGCCTTAACAAAGGATGGAAAATCATTTGATATTAAAAGGGTTTCTACACATTCCATCCAAACAGAGGATGAATTGTATGTATTTTTAAAGATGTTTTATAAAAATGATTTTAAAGATATAGTGGTTTCTTCGGTAGTACCGAATATAAACTATATATTTGAATTTTTTGCAGAAAAATATTTAAATAAAAAGGCTATATTTGTTAGTGCTAAAGAGTATAATGAAATTATTTGGAATGTAAATACTCCAGAGGAGATAGGAGCAGATAGAGTTGTTGATGTAATTGCTGCTAGCAGAGATTATGGAAAAGATGCAATAGTTGTTGATTTTGGGACAGCAATTACAATAGAAGTATTAAAAGAGAACAGATATGAAGGTGGAGTAATAATTCCAGGATTTAATATGATGGTTAATGCGCTTTTTAAAGGAACCGCTAAATTACCAAAGGTTGAATTAAAACCTTCAAATACTTTTGTTGGAAAAGATACCGGATCAAATATTAGAATCGGGGTTATAAATACAATTCTTGGAGGTATAGATTATACTATTGAAAGAATAAAAAGTGATTATGATTTGAAAAGTGCTCCTATAATATACACAGGAGGTCAATCAAAACTTATAAGGGAATATTTGAAAAAAGATATAATTTACGACTTAGAACTCGGACTTAGGGGGATTTATTACTTTTATGAAAATATTGCTTGTTAATCCATGGATAGAAGATTTTGCAGCATATGATTTCTGGTTAAAGCCAATTGGGCTTTTATATATTGCTTCATATTTGAAAAAGTTAGAAATTGAAATACATTTTATAGATTTAATGAATAGGCATGATAAATCTTTACAAAAATATACAAAAGTTCCAAAAGATAAGTTTTATGGTACAGGAAAGTTTCCATTTGTAGAGGTAAAAAAACCTGATGTTTTGGCATTTGTTCCAAGAAAATACAAACGTTATGGTGCACCAGAACAGTATTTTTATGATAAACTTAAAGAAGTTGGGAATGTTGATGCTATTTTTGTAACTTCAACATTAACTTACTGGTATCCAGGGTATTGGGATACGATTAATTTTTTAAGAGGCTACTACGGTAATAAAGTTCCAATATTTTTTGGAGGATTTTATGTAAGAAATTTACCACAACATGCAAAGAAAACTAATGCAGTAATTTTTCCGTTTAGTGATTTGAATAGAATTCCAAAGATGTTGGAAGATTTGACTGGTAAAAGTGTTAAAAGGATAGGCATAGATTGGTTTATGGAGCTTTCGCCATTGTATGATGTATATGAAAATATTGGTTATCTAGTATTTTTAACTACTTTGGGATGCCCATTTAAATGTTCGTATTGTGTTGCTCATAAATTATGGGATGGAATAAAGTTTAGAGATCCTGAAAGGGTTGTTAGTGATATTGAAAGGTATGTTGAAAAATTTAAAGTAAAAGATGTAGTATTTTTTGATGACGCATTTTTGGTAAATTCAAATAAACATGCAAAGGTTATATTAAAAAAACTTTTAGAGAAAAATTTTAGTAAGGATATTAGATTTCATCTCCCAAATGGTATACATGCTAGACTCATAGATGAAGAGCTTGCATTTTTAATGAAAGAACTTAATTTTAAAACTATAAAATTAGGATATGAAACATCTGGAGAATTACAATTAAAAACTGGTGGAAAGGTAGTTGATAAGGATTTAGTTAACGCAGCAAGAATTTTAAGAAATGCAGGTTTTACTGAAGAAGAGATCTCTGCTTATATTATGGTAAATATACCAGGGCAAAGGGTTGAAGATGTAATAAACGCGATGAAGATATGTAAAAGTGAAGGTATAAGTTTTTCAATTAATGAGTTTACACCAATTGTGGGAACTGAAGATTGGTTAAAACTTGTCAGTGAAGGAAAACTAAGCGGAAAAGAAGATCCAGTGTTATTGAATAATACAGTGTTACCTTTCTGGTGGAAACATGGTATGGATGAGCAAACAGTACAAAATTTAAAAATGCTTGCTCGTAAGATTAAAGAAGGTGATTGCTACGATTGAAAAAGTAATTATTAATCTTCTTACAGGATTTTTAGCAGTTATACTGGTTGTTTATCCTAGAGAATTGTTAAAAGCACATCTTGTTGTGTTAGCAGGAGATAGTACTCCAAAAAAGTTAAAAAGGACTTCGCTGAATCCGTTCGTACATCTTGATCCTATAGGAACAATAGCTTTTATATTATTTGATTTTGGATGGTCAAGACCAATACCGGTTGTTCCTATGAAAAATAGAAGAATAAGAAAAGTTTTAATTTTTTCTTCACTGATTGGTTCGATTTTAGGTGTTGGATTATTTATTCTGTATGGTATAATAGCAAAAGAAGTTGATAATAAATTTGTATACGTTACTTTTTATAAAGCATGTAAATGGAGTTTAACTTATGCTATTTTTTCTTTGTTCCCTATCCCTCCATTGGATGGTTCAAAGCTTTTAGGTGCTTTTTTGCCTGATGAATACTGGGATTGGTATATAAAATACGAAGTTTATGGTATATTATTTTTATTGGGTATGTTATTGATATGGATACTTCCTATGATTATGGAACCATTTGTTAATTTCATAAATCATATTACAGACATTTTAATTATAGGAAAAGGGGGATGAGGTGATGGAAGAGAAAATTAAGGAATTAGAACAGGCTTTTGAAGATTTGATAAATAAATATCAAGAGCTTCAGAAAGAAAATAAGGAACTTTGGAAAGAATTAAATGCAGCAATAGAGAGGGCTAATCAACTTGAACAAGAAAACAGAACTTTAAAAGAGGAGATCAACGGAACTTTCGATAAATTGCTTGGAAAATTAAAAAATTTAATGGAGAGTTCAACGGAGATAAATGATCAAGAAAAGGTTTAATATTAACGGAAGAAACTATATTGTTGAATCTGATTCAGATGAAAAAATTTTAGATTACATTGAAAAAAGAATTAAAGAGCTAAATGAAAAATATGAAGAGCTTTCATCTACCGATGAAAGACTTTTGGTAATGTTGTGTGAATTAATTGAGAGAGAGTATTATTTAACGGAAAAGATTAACGAAATTTTGAAAAGGTTGAATGATCTGGAGGAAAGAAGCCTTGAAGATAGGTCTATTTGATTCGGGGATAGGTGGTATTTCTGTATTAAAGAAGCTCACTTACATTAATGGAGCACATTATATTTATATTGCAGATACCGAAAGAGCTCCTTATGGTATTAAAACTCCAGAAGTTCTGGAGAGCTTTATTTTTGAATTTGCAGAGTTTTTTCACAAAAAAGGAGTTAATGAAATTTTTGCAGCCTGTAATACAACAGATTCAATTATACTAGAGAAAAATTTGGATTTAGGCATTAAATATAATAGCATAATTAAAGCTGCGATTCAGGCACCAAAAAGTGAAAAGGTGGGAGTTATTGGAACAAATATTACAGTTAGTAATGGGATTTATAAAAAATACCTTGAAATGGAAAATAAAGAAGTATATCAAAAATCAACTCAGCTTTTTGTTTCTTTGGTAGAAGAGGGTATTTTTTACGGTAGAATGGTTGAAGCAATAGCAAATTATTATTTGATTCCATTAAAGAAGAAAAATATTGAAGAGTTGATTTTAGGATGCACTCATTTTCCATTTTTAAAAGGAGTTATATCCAGAGTATTACCGAAGGTTCGAATAATTGACCCAGCTGAAGAGTTGTCAAAAAAACTGGCAAAAAATAACTCTAAAAAAGCATTTGTTGAGTTTTATGTTACTGGTGATCCAAAGGTATTTGAGAAAAAATTAAAAAGGATTAATTTCAGAGTACCGTATACTATAAACAAATTTAAAACAAAAAAGGTGATACAAATTGAAAAACCTAATTATTCTGACAGGGTTGTCGGGCGCTGGTAAAAGTACAGCTTTAGGTTTACTTGAAGATATGGGATTTTATTGTATAGATAATCTTCCCATAAATTTGGTTGAAACAATTTTACCAGTAATATCTATGAATGTAGACAACATTGCTTTTGTCTTAGATGCTAGAAGCGAAAATTTTGAACGTATTGATGAGATTTTAAATAATTTAAAGAAGAAATATGCTAGTAATCTGAAGGTCATTTTTTTAACTGCAAAAGATGCGATTATAATTAACAGGTTTGCCCACACTAGAAGGAATCATCCTCTTCTTAAGAGAGTAAATTCTCTTGAAAAAGCAATACAGCTTGAAAGGGAAATTTTAACAAAAGCTTTAGAATTTTCCGACATAGTAATCGATACTTCTAATTTGAATCCACATCAGCTTAGAGAAAAATTAGTGGAAATATTAGGTAGTGTTAAAAAGAAATTTTTGGTAAGAATTTTAAGTTTTGGATTTAAATATGGATTGCCTTTAGATGTAGATTTTATTTTTGATGTTCGATTTTTTCCTAATCCCTTTTATATAAAAGACTTGAGAGAAAAAAGTGGAAGAGATGAAAAAGTAAAAGAGTTTTTGTATAATACTCAAGGAGTTAAGGAATATATAGAAATGATAAAAAACGTTGTTGATTTTGCGCTGAAAAGATATGAAAATGAGGGAAGAATGGAACTCAGTATTGGTATAGGCTGTACTGGAGGCCAACACCGATCAGTTTTCTTTGCTGAAGAGCTTGCAAGTATTTATAGGCAAAGGTATGAAGTTCTTTTGGAACATAGGGATGTGAAGTAATGAATCTAACAGTAGTTGGTGGTGGAACTGGAGTCTCAACGCTTTTAAGAGGATTGAAATATTTCAATAATATAGATTTAAAAGCTATAATTGCTGTAACCGATGAGGGAGGAAGTTCTGGGGTTTTAAGAAAAGAATATAACGTTCTTCCACCGGGTGATGTTAGAAATAACTTGGTTGCGCTTGCAAAAGATGAGGAAATTTTAGGACAACTTTTTTCTTACAGGTTTAAAGATGGATTTTTGGCAGGTCATAGTGTAGGAAATATCATTTTGACAGCACTTACAAAAATTTTAGGGAGCTTTACAAAGGCAATAGAGTATGCATCTGAAGTTTTAGCAATTAACGGTAAAGTAATTCCCATTTCTGAGGACTTAATCAGGTTAGTTGCAGAATATGAAGATGGCACAAAAGCTTTTGGCGAAAGTGAAATAATGAAAATAACAAAAAAAAGAATAAAAAAAGTTTATTTAAATAGAGATGCTAAGATAAATTTAGATGCTCAAAAAGCTTTAGTAAATTCTGATTATATTATCTTAGGGCCTGGTAGTATATATACTAGTATAATTACGAATTTTTTGGTTGATGGATTCAAAGAGGCAGTTAATTATTCAAACGCAAAAATAATATATATTTCCAATTTAATGACTCAAGCTTCCGAGTCATACAATTTTACATTATTTGATCATGTGAGTGTGATAGAAAGATATCTTGAAAGGAAAGTTGATATGATTATTGCATCGAGATCGAATATACCTGAATATATATTAGAAAGATATGAAAATGAAGGATCAATTCCAGTGAAAGTAGATATCGAAAATGATGAAAGACTAATTTTTGAGGATTTATTAGAAGTAAAGGTTGACAGTGATGGCAAAGAGAAGATAAGACATAATTCTATGAAACTAGCAAGTTTAATAATTAAACTTATAAGGTGATATAATGTTATATACATTTTCTGAAGATGTAAAAGGTGAATTGTGTCATACGGTTGTTAACTCCGAATTGGAAGCAAAATCTGAATTGGCTGGATTTTTAAAATCAAGGGGAGTAATAATAAGGTCTTTTAATGATGTTGTTGTGAAAATTGAAGTGGGTTTTATACCTGCTGCAAGAAGGATAATGAATTTAATGGCTATAGTAGGTACTGATAAAAAAAGGTTGACAATGATTAAAAATAAGTTGAAAAAGAAGAGAGTGCAAATTTTTATTCCTTTTTCAATATTATCTAAGCTAGAGTTGGATATTCTTGAGATTCCAGCATATATATTTGAGGATCTTGGGCTATTTGGTGCATTTTTGCGTGGAGTTTTTATATCGACTGGTTCTGTAACTGATCCTACTAAAAATTACCACTTTGAAATTATTTCACATAATTATAAATTTCTAAATGAGATACAAAAATATCTTTTCGATAATTTAGGTATACTTGGTAAAATTGCAAGTTTTGGTCAGAAAAATTACAGATTCTATCTAAAAAGGGCAAAAGATATAATTGAAATTCTCTATTATATGGGAGCTCAAAGAAACGCTGACAAGATGGAAAAAATAGTAAGCTCAAGAGAAATTAAAAGTGATTTTAATAGATCTATGAATTTTCTAACGGCCAATGCTAAAAGAGTTGGTGAAAGTAACGCAAAACAGATCAGGATTATAAAAAATTTATTTGAAAAATATGGTGAAGATATTCTAAATGATGAGTTAAAGAAAATAGCACTTTTGAGATTGGAAAATGAAGATTTGAGTTTAAGTGATCTTGGAAAGCTTTTTGATCCTCCTCTTTCAAAGAGTATGGTTTATAACAGAATAAAAAAGATATTTAAGATATATGAGGAACTTGAATCAAAGAATATGGAGTGATGAATATGAAATGTCCATATTGTGGCAATGATGAAACTAGAGTACTTGATTCAAGAGTCGATTCATCAGGAATGACAATAAGACGTCGCAGAGAATGTTTGAAATGTAAAGGTCGTTTTACTACGTATGAAAGATATGAATTTGGGCCAGTTTTTGTAATAAAAAAAGATGGGCGTAGAGAAAAATTTGATAGGTCAAAGATTTTGAGTGGTATCATGAAGGCTTGTGAAAAGACTAATGTAACTCTTGAAGAGATGGAAAAATTAGTTGATGATGTGGTAAATCAAATTCAGAAAACAGGTAATTTGGAAATTTCAAGTCTTGAGATAGGAAAGCTTGTTATGGAGGGGTTAAAAAAGATCAACGAGGTTGCATATGTTAGATTTGCTTCGGTGTATAAAGATTTTAGGGAAATTGATCAATTTTTAGAAGTTGTAAAAGAATTGAAAAATGAAAAATAGTGTTGGAGGTGTTTGAATGAAAAAAGAGAGTATTTATTTAACAAAAGAAGGGTATGAAAAATTAAAAGCAGAGCTTGATCAGTTAAAGCAAAAGCTTATGTTTGAAATAGCTCAAAGAATTAAAGAAGCTAGAGAACTAGGTGATTTATCGGAAAATTCAGAATATCAGGAAGCCAAAAATGAACAAGGAAGGATCGCAGCAAGAATTAATGAGCTTGAAAATATGCTTTCAAAAGCAGAAGTTATTGAAGGATTGGATACCAATGTTATTAACATTGGTAATTGGGTGTTAATTAAGAATTTGGATACAGGAGAAGAAAAAACAATTCAGATTGTAACACCTCATGAAGCAGATGTTTTTAACAATAAGATAAGCTTTGAGTCACCGATTGGGAGAGTTTTAGTAGGTAAAAAGGTAGGAGAAGTTGTCAAAATTAAAGCACCGAAAGGGGTATTTAAGTATCAAATTTTAGGTATCAAAATATAAGATTTGGAGATTTAGGAGGGATTAAGTTGTTAAAGGAGTTTAGGGAACAGAGGATAAATGAAATTAAGCAGATAAGTGCAAAAGGTGTTAATCCATATCCATACAAATTTGAAAAAACACATAGTAGCCAGGATATAAAAGCTCAATTTGAGAACTTAAACCCTGGAGAAGTTAAAGAAGATGCAAGTGTGTCTACTGCTGGAAGAATAATGTCTTTAAGGCATCATGGTAAAAGTGCATTTTTCCATATTAAAGATTTCTTTGGTAGAATTCAGGCATATATTAGGCAAGATATAGTTGGAAAAGATGTATACGAATTTTTTAAAGAACATATTGCAATTGGAGATATAGTTGGTGTAAAGGGAAGTGTCTTTAAAAGTAAAACTGGAGAAGTGACAATTTTGGTAAAAGAAATTGAGCTTCTTAATAAGCCTTTAAGGCCGATGCCAGAAAAATGGCATGGAATTAAAGATAAGGAAGTTTTGTATAGACAAAGATATGTTGATATGATTGCTAACGATGAAACACTAAATAGATTTAGAATAAGATTTGAGATAATAAAGCTTATTAGAGAATTTTTGAATTCAAAA
>NZ_JAIHAP010000064.1:0-10302 GCF_020054775.1 Thermosipho sp. (in: thermotogales)
TGTATTAAAAAATCTCGAAAAGGGTGAATAATTTGAAAAGAATACTTTCCCTCATTATTTTCTATTTTTTTAGCACATTATTTTCTATTACTATATATTTGAATACCTTTGATAATTCACTTATTATCAACCAAAAAGTATATAAATTTTCGGGTAAAGCTCTGCCTTTTAAAGGTAAAATTATAACGTACTTTAAATCTCCTTCTATAGAAATTGGAAATGTAGACATTCCAAATGATCTGTTAGTTCTTGAAGATGGTCAAACAATCGGACAAAATGGCACTATAGTAGTCTCTAAAGATGTTTTTGACAAAATGGTTGAATTGTATACAAATAACGATATTGAAAAAGTTATAATTGATCGTTTTCCAGTTGAAATATATGATGATAAAATAATTGTAAAAGAATTAACTTCTAGAGATAAATTAATATCATATTTAAAGATTTTCAAAAACAATTTCGAAATTATAAATTTAAATTACTACCTCGGTACATATTATATTACTCCCGATTACCCTAAGATAGAAATAACTACCTTCTCATTTCCAAACATTGGATATTACAATGTCAAAATACATGACAAAAGTGCCGTCTATACTAAAGTGTATGTAAATGGAAAAGATTCAAAAAAAAGTGGTACTCTTACAAGCGGGACATATAAAATATTTGTCAAATGCATGGATGAACTAGGATATGAATCTTCCAAAACAACTTTTCTAGACATTCCAAAATCGAAAATTAACTTTCAAAAAATCGAGGTAGAAATTGGAAAAGAAACTGAATTTGGAAAAATAAACTACATAGGAACCAGAAATTTTTACGAAATTACTCCATTAACATCAACTATTACAACAATAACTTCCAAAGATACAACTTCTCCAACAATTAACGTATCAATCAAAAAACTTTTCAATGATTATTACTCCATAAAAGTTTTATCAAATGACCTTAATAAAACAAAAAATGTAATACTTTTAAACAACAATCCAATTAATAACGGGGTTGTAAAGCTTGAAAAAGGAAAAAATTTACTGATTGTAATGTCAAAAGATACCTTTGACAATTATAATTTAAAACACGTTAGCATCTATAATTATCAAACATTAGATTCGACTCTAACCTTCCTTGATGAAAAAAGATGGATTAACATTGGAGGGGTGTTAATAAAATCTCCATATATTATATCTTGGGTAAATCCTAATGTCGAAAGGAGGATTTATGAAGATAAAAGATATATTATCAACATCGAAAAGTAAAACTATTTTTCTTTCGATATTTTTAATCATTGGTTTAATCGGAGCATTATTAAGAACTAACAATGATTTAGAAAATATGAAAGTTGATATTGTTTTTGAAAATTCAAGCAAGATTGAATTTTTTGATGGGAAAAATATTAAAAATAAAGATGCAATATATATTATCCCTAAAGATGCTACCAATATTAATTTGGAAGGTATAAATTTAAACGGAAAAAAATTTGGAATCCTAGAATTTAATATTTCTGAAACTATTTCAAAAGAATTTGCCAAAAATCTTTCAAAAGATATGGTAATAACAGTTCATTATATAAAACCAGAAGAACTTTCAAAATACAATGAAAAAACTTTATTTAAAAGACTTTGGAGAGCAGTTGTTGAAAGAAGTATTGACTTAATAGTTCTTCCAAAAACACCTATGACTGAATCCGTAGCAAAAGCATTCAAAAACTACTTTAAAATTTCTGACGCTTCACCTTATATACCAAACATTGAATTCAAATACTTTTTTTCAACAGTTTTAATACTATTCGTTTTATATCTTTTTCCTTACGCAATTTTTCTCTTACCAACTTTATATTTTTCTTACGAAATTTTTATTTCATTAGTCAGCATATTAGGAACAGTGGTAATATTTTTTAAAATAAAAGACAATGTTTTAAAATTCTTTTCTTATTTCACCTTAGGTATTTTAACAAATCTATCATTGTATGATTTTGAACATTTAAACAATATTAAAACATACTGGGGAGTAAAACTTTCGCTAGTGTTATTACCATCAATATTGCTAATACAGTTAATAATAAAAGAAAACAAAAAGATAAAATCACATCTTAAGTTTTTAATACCTCTATTTACCATTTTTGGAATATATTATATAATTAGAAGCGGTAATTTTGGATTTGTTACAGACTTTGAAAGAAACATACGTGAGTTTATCGAAGATTTGTTCATCATCAGGCCAAGAACAAAAGAATTGTTATTTTATCCTCTTGCATTTTTAATTCCATATTTAAAGAGTGACTTTTACAAAAAACTTTTTGAAATATTTGCAAGTATTGCATTTTTATCAACCTTTAACACCTTTTGTCATATAAGAGCTCCTCTATTTGTAAACATCTACCGCGAACTGATAACTTTATTTTTAACGCTTATCATCTATTCAATTTTCAAAATCTTTTTTGAAAGGGGAGAATATTATGAGGAAAACAAGAATAGTAGCCACTATAGGACCGGCAACAGAATCTGAGGAAATGCTGGAAAAACTTGTAAATTCGGGTGTAAACGTTTTTAGATTGAACTCATCTCATGATACCATTGAAATTCACAGAGAAAGAATTAGAAGACTAAAAAAAATCAGAGAAAAATTAAACACACCATTTTCCATCCTTATTGACCTTTCTGGTCCAAAAATTAGAACAGGAAAGCTCAAGGAAGAATATATAACCCTAAAAGAAGGTTCTATATTAAAAATAACAACAGAAGATTTATTAGGTGACGAGAGTATATTATCTGTAAATTACAAAAGGTTTCCACTTGAAGTAAAAAGTGGTGACAGAATTTTATTAAATGACGGTGCAATAGAATTGACTGTTGAAAAAGTTGAAGATAATTTAGTATACACTAAAGTTATAAGAGGCGGAAAAATAACACACCATAGAGGTGTTAACCTTCCAGGCGTTGATCTTTCAATTTCTGCTGTCACAGATAAAGATAAAAAATTTATTGACCTTGCCATCGAAGAAGATCTTGACTACATTGCTTTGTCATTTGTAAGAAAAGCTTCAGACGTAAAATACGCAAAGTCATTAAGCAATGGCATTCCAGTAATTGCAAAAATTGAGACTGCCCAAGCATTGGACAATCTTGAAGAAATAATTTCATTTGCTGATGGTGTTATGGTAGCAAGAGGTGATCTTGGTGTAGAAATTCCACTATCTCAAGTTCCAATCGCCCAAAAAAGAATAATAGAAACAGCTAATAGAATGTCAAAACCTGTTATAACTGCCACTCAAATGCTCGAATCAATGATCAACAATATGACTCCAACAAGGGCTGAAGTATCTGACATAGCAAATGCTATACTAGATGGAACCGATGCTATTATGCTCTCCGCAGAAACTTCGATAGGAAAATATCCACTTAGAGCAGTAGCTGTAATGGATGAGGTAGCAAAAAATACTGAAAAATTTCTTTTAGATTACGACTCAATTGAACTAGAATGGATAAGAAATTACTATATATCAGAAAATATAGAAGATGCTATTTCACATGCGGTATATAACCTCTCAAGAGATATAAATGCAAAATTAATCATCACTGCAACTAGTACAGGAAAAACTGCAATAAATATTGCTCGCTTAAGACCTTCAGTTCCTATAATGGCTGCTACTCCAAACCTTTCGACTTATTATAGATTAAGTCTTGTGTGGGGAGTAATCCCTGTTATGATCAATCAAACACTTTCAACTGATGAAATGATTATAGAAGTAATGAGAAAAGCAAAAGAAACAAATCTTGCTAGCAAAGGCGATAAAGTAATTATAACCGCAGGAATTCCTTGGGGAAGACCTGGAACAACAAATACACTCCAAGTTCATGAAATAATATAAAATAAGACCTTTTTACTAAAAATGTTGACAAATAAAACTTTTATGGTATCATATTAACGGATGTATGGCCCCATAGGATAACGGCTAGTCCATCGGATTCTCAGTCCGAAGGTCGGGGTTCGATTCCCCGTGGGGCTGCCAAAGAAAGCCCCAGTAGTTCAACGGATAGAACGGCGGATTCCTAATCCGCAAATGGAGGTTCGATTCCTCCCTGGGGCACCATGAAATTTGGGCCGTTAGCTCAACAGGTAGAGCACCTGACTCTTAATCAGGGGGCTGTGGGTTCGAGTCCCACACGGCCCACCAGGTTATAGTAAAGAGGAAGCGCCCGCTTCCCACCCCAAGCGAAAGCGAAGGGGTTATAAAGCAGTAAATGAGGTTTTAGATTAACATTAATAGATGATTAATGTATCGGCGGGCGTTTTGCGCGCCGATATTTTTTATGTTAGGAGGGATGAATTATCGATAAGATAATTAAAAACGAGGAAATTACAGCACCAGAGGTAAGAGTGGTAAATCAAGATGGAAAACAACTAGGGGTTATGCCAACACAGAAAGCTTTAGAGCTTGCATATTCTCAAAAATTAGATTTGATCTTGGTTGCTCCAAATGCTAAACCACCGGTTGCTAAAATAATGGACTATGGAAAGTACAAATACGAACTAGCAAAAAGGGAGAAAAAGGCAAAGAAAAATCAAAAAATTATTGAAGTAAAACAAATGAAATTCCGTATAAAAATAGACGAACATGATTACCAAACAAAGTTAAAGCATATTAAAAGATTCCTTGAAGCAGGAAATAAAGTAAGAGTTGTAATAATGTTTAGAGGTAGAGAAATGGCTTTTGCTGATAAAGGAAAAGAAATTTTAGATAGAATTATTAAAGATTTGCAAGATGTAGCTAGTGTTGAAAAAGCACCAAAACTTGAAGGAAGAGACATGTGGATGATGTTAAAACCAAAAAGTTGAGGAGGGAAAATATGGCTAAACAAAAGATGAAAACGCATAAGTCAGCCGCAAAGAGATTTAGAGTTACTAAAAATGGAAAAATTATTAGAAGAAAAGCATATGCATGGCACAAGACGGGCAAAAAGAGAAGATCAACACTTAGAAGACTTAAAGTTGAAACAGAAGTAAAAGCTTGCGACAAAGACAGAGTACTTAGAATGCTTGGTAAAAAATAAAATAAAACGACTTGAAGGGAGGATAAATCATGCGTGTAAAAAATGCAGTAAACGCTAAGAAAAAAAGAAGAAAAATACTAAAGGCAGTTAAAGGATACCATGGAGCTTTAAGTAGAAGGTATAGACTTGCAAAACAAGCATATATCAAAGCAAAAAAACATGCATATGTTGGTAGAAAATTAAAGAAAAGAGACTTTAGAAAACTTTGGATTACCAGAATAAATATTGCTGCTAGAAATGAAGGATTAAAATATAATGAACTAATTCACGGATTAAAATTAGCTGGAGTAGCAATTAATAGGAAAATGTTATCTGAACTTGCTGTAAATGACCCCGAGTCATTTAAAGAATACGTAAATATTGCAAAACAAGCAATCGGAAAATAATAACTCACCCTTCTGGATCCCTGCCTCGGTGCCCTTATTAGGGTCGGCAATGGAGTTGAAGGAAGGGGAGGGTTTAACCAAATCAGGAGGTGTATATTGTGGCAGTACTTACAATGAAACAACTTTTGGAAGCGGGTGTTCACTTTGGTCACAGAACTCAAAGATGGAACCCAAAAATGAAAGAATACATATTTGGTGCAAGAAAAGGTATTTATATAATCGATCTTCAAAAAACTTCCAAACTTCTTGATGAAGCATACAACTTTGTAAGAGATAAAGCAGCTGAAGGGGGAACAATCCTCTTTGTCGGAACAAAGAAACAAGCTCAACAAGTTATTAAACAAGAAGCAGAAAGATGTGGTGCATTTTATGTAAATCACAGATGGCTCGGTGGACTTCTAACAAATTTCGAAACAATCCGCAAAAGAATTGACAAATTAATTGAACTTGAAGAAATGGAAGCAAATGGAGAATTTGATCATTTACCAAAAAAAGAACAAAGCAGATTAAGAAGAATTCTCGAAAAACTCAGAAAAAACCTTGGTGGTTTAAAAAACATGACAAGACTTCCAGACGTTATTTATATTGTTGACCCAAGAAAAGAAAGAAACGCAGTTTACGAAGCAAATCTTTTAAAAATCCCAACTGTTGCTATCGTAGACACTAACTGTGATCCTGATGAAATTGATTATATAATTCCAGGAAACGATGATGCAATCAGAGCAATCCAACTTATCACTTCAAAAATCGCAGATGCATATCTTGAAGGAAGAGAAGGAGTATCCTTCGGTAGTGAAGAAGCTGAAGAAAATAATCAAAAAGAAGATAATGAAGAAATATTTGAAATTGAAGATGTAGATGAAAGTGAAGAAATGTAACCAAATAGCCCCCGAAAAGGGGGCTTTTTTGACAGGAGGGAAATTAATTGTTTATTGCTTTTGAAGGGATTGATGGTTCTGGAAAAAGCACTCAACTTAATCTTCTTTCACAATATTTAAAATCAAAAGGGAAAAAAGTGCTAAATATTAGAGAACCTGGAGGAACTATCCTAGGCGAAAAAATTAGAGAAATTCTACTTGATAATAATTTAAATATAAATAAAAGAAGCGAGTTATTACTATTCCTTGCATCAAGAGCGCAATTAGTAGAAGAAGTTATAAAACCTCATCTTAAAAGAGGTTTTTTTGTCTTGGCAGATCGGTTTTCTGATTCAAGCATTGCATATCAAGGTGGAGCAAGAAACATCGGAGTTGAAACCGTATCTACATTAAATGATTTTGCAACAGACAATATTTATCCAGATATAGTTTTCTATATAGATATTCCAACAAAAATTGCAATGGAAAGACTTAAAGATAAAAATCTAGATAGGCTTGAAAAGGAAGGACAAATATTTCTTGAAAAAGTGAGAAGTACGTATTTAAAGTTATCAGAATTAAGAGATAATTTCTTTATAATAGACGGGACAAAAAGCATAGACAGTGTTTTTGCTGAAATAAAATCAATTGTAGAGAAATATTTACAATCCTAAATCATCGAAAAATATTTTGTTATAATTTCCCTTGCAAGATCAATTACCTGCTGAATCATCCAGCCTCCTAAAAAAAGTAACGTTAAAAATAAAACAATAATCCTTGGAGCAAACGTAAGAGTTTGCTCATTTATTTGTGTAGCTGCTTGAAATATACTAATTAAAAGTCCAACAATCAAACTTATTAATAGAGGTGGTAAAATTACCGTTAATAAGGTTTTAATTCCAAGTCCAAATACATCTAAAAATACTTCTATAGTCATTTTTAACCGCCTCCAAAGCTTTTAATCAAGCTACCAATTAACATATCCCATCCGTTTACAAGAACAAACAAGAGAATTTTAAATGGCAACGAAACCAATACTGGAGGGATCATAATCATACCAAGAGAAAGCAAAATACTAGCAACAACCATATCCATTACAATAAAGGGTATATATAATAAAATTCCCATCTTAAAACCTATTTCAAGCTCGCCAATAACAAAGGCCGGAATCAGAACAGAATTAGGTGCCGCCTCAACAGAATCTATTTCTTTACCTACATTATCAGCTAACATAAAAACATTATCTTCGTTATGATGAATTTTCAATTCAGTTATCATAAATGTTCTCAGTCTATCCATACTTCTAGAAAATAGCTCTTGGTAACCAATTTCTGAATTTAAATAAGGTGTTATTGCATTGTTATAAATATCGTTCCAAACAGGTTGCATTATAAAAAATGTTAAAAATAACGCAAGACCTATTAAAATCTGATTCGGAGGCGTTTGCCTAGTTCCTAAAGCATTTCTCAAAAAGGAAAATACTATTATAATCCTTGTAAACGATGTAAATAATATTAGAATACTAGGCGCAAGAGATAATACGGTTAAAAGTAAAAGAATTTCTAATGTATTAACCAAATCCCTCGGTTGCTGAGGTGGACTCAGTTGTATACTAATATTTGGAAGTGGAACTTCATCTTGCGCAAATGAAACAAAAACAATTACAAGAAATACTAAAACAAACAGCCGCTTCACTTTTTGTCACCTTTTTTTACTATGTTTTTGAAAAATTCAAGTTTGAAATTTGAATTTTCAAACTCCCCGCTTTCAATTGAATCAAGCTTTTTTAATACAGTTCCACCATTTTCAGTCACCAAAATTACATAATATTCTTCAACTATTCTTACTACAACTATATAGCTATTTCTAGTAAGAAATTTTCTTTCAATAACAGAGATAAAATGTCCCCCTACATTTCGGGGGACCCTGTTCTTTATAACCAAATAAGTACCTAACATTACAGCTACGAAAATGAGCATTGATATTGCAAAACCAACTAAAGAAGAAATAACGTTCGCCCCCTAACCAGAAACCTTTTGAATTGCTTCAATAACTCTTGCAGGCTGGAATGGCTTTACTATAAAATCCTTAGCCCCTGCTTGAATTGCTTCAATAACCATTGCTTGTTGGCCCATAGCGCTACAAACAATAATAGTAGCGTTTGGATCTATCTTTTTTATCTCTTTAATAGCATCGATACCATTCATTTCAGGCATTGTAATATCCATTGTAACAATGTCAGGTTTTAATTCTTTGTATTTTTCAACAGCTTCTTTTCCGTTTGCAGCTTCTCCAACTACTTCATGACCAGCTTTTGTTACAATATCCTTTAACATCATTCTCATGAAAGCTGCGTCGTCAACAATCAAAATTCTTTTTCCCATTTTTCTATACCTCCTCTACACCAATTATTTCATTTAATATCTCTTCAATATCTAAGTATACTACAAGTCTTTCACCTTTTTTTATTAATCCTTTTGCTTTCTTTCCATAAGTATCAACATCTCTAAAGGCTCTATCAATTTCTGAATTTGATGTTCTAAGTACTCCTTTTACATTTTCTACTAGAAACCCCATTTCAATATCTCTTATCTTTGTGATTATGATCTTTTTAAAGTTATTTTCGTCCATATTTGAACAAATTCCACCAAGTATCTTTCTTAAATTGACAACAGGAATAATTCTTCCCCTTAAATTTATAACTCCCTCAATAACTTCTTTTGATTTTGGTACGGGGGTAATTTCATCCTTATCTATAACAATTTCTACGTAATCAACATCAAAACTCATTTCTTGACTACAAATATTAAAACTTAAAACTTCAAATTCGGTTTCAACATTCATGTTTTTCACCTCACTCCACTAAATTTAGCGTATCAATAATCAAGGCAATACTGCCATCACCCAAAGTAGCACCACCACTAAATTCCTTAACATCAGCAAATAATTTTCCAAGGGATTTAATCACAATATCTTCCTGCCCTATTAATGTATCAACAGCAATTCCATATTTTCTATTTGCAACTTTAACTACAACTACATTTAATTCATCAAGTTCTTCGTTGTGTTTCATTCCCAAAACATCCCAAAGTTTAATAATTGGAATTACTTCTCCTCTTTTAACTATTACTTCCTTATTTTGAACCATTTGGATTTCCTCAGGTAAAACAATTAATGTGCTGTCTATAACTGAAATTGGTATAGCATAAATATATTTATCAACTTTCACAAGCAATGCCTGAATTATAGCAAGCGTCAACGGCAATTTTATTATTACCTTCGTTCCTAAACCTTTTTTAGACTCTATGTGAACCGTTCCATTTAATGACTCTACCGTATTCTTAACAACATCCATTCCAACTCCTCTACCAGAAAGCTCACTTACTTGCTCTTTGGTAGAAAAACCTGGCATGAATAAAAATTCGTAAACTTTTTCATCAGGTAAACCTGAAGCCTTTACTTCATCAACTAACCCTCTTTCAATCGCTTTCTTCAATATCTTTTCCCTATCAAGCCCTCTACCATCATCTTCAACTTCTATTACCACATTATTACCTTCATGGCGTGCAGAAAGAATCAATGTACCAACAGGAGGCTTACCTTTTGCAATTCTTTCTTCTTTTGTTTCAATTCCATGATCTAGAGCATTCCTAATCAAATGAACGAGAGGATCTCCTATTTCTTCAACAAAAGTTCTATCAAGTTCTGTATCTTCACCTTTCATAACAAAGTTTATTTCCTTACCTAAATTCTTTGAAATATCGCGAACCATTCTAGGAAATCTATTAAATACGTAAGAAATTGGAACCATCCTAACCTTCATAACAATATTTTGCAAGTCAAGAGTTATTCTACTAAGCTGTGCCAAAGATTCATCAACTTCTTTTATATTATATTTCTTCAAAATATCTATAATTCTACTTCTTGCAATAACAAGCTCGCCCATTAAATTCATCAGTGTATCTAATTTTTCAATATCAACTCTGACCGTTTGTGTTATTTTAACAT
>NZ_JAIHAP010000065.1:0-10190 GCF_020054775.1 Thermosipho sp. (in: thermotogales)
TTTCTTTAATTTTTGTGTTTTCATTATTCAAATTAAACTGTGGCTGCATTATCTCACCTCCATATTTCTTTCATATCATTATAACACATATATATTAATATTAATATGTATAAATAATGAATTTTCTGTCAAGAATTAGAATTATAGAGCATTTTGTGATAAACTAACTATGAAAGGGGTTGGCAAAACATGAAAAAAAGCAACCTTTTTAAATTTTCAAGTTACTTATTTTCTATAGTTTCAACTTTTCCTGTGTCCATCCCTGTATTGCTAACAATAATCGTTTTAATAAGAAAAGGCAAATTTCTATACGATTTTATGATGCCCGCAGAATTAATTTTGTTTACTATCATTGCTTCCTTAGGCATTATTACTTTGCAAATTATAGATAAAAAAGCATTCTTTGAATACAAAAAGTTAGTTATACTGTTTTCACTATCTATTTCTAACTTCTTAGCTGCCAATATATATGCTTATCTTACAGGGCTTGCCCATGGAGATACAAACTTAAACGGGATACATTTATTTTTCATAACAATCTTTGTAATTTTGTGGCATCTTTTTGCTATATTAATTTCAATCGAATGCTTTAAATTAACAAAAAAAATAAGCACGAGGTGATTTTGCTTTGATCATTCTAAATAATCTTACAATTTCATTTCCAGGAAAAACTCTGTTGTCGGATGTTAATTTAAATATATCCGATAAAGAAAGGGTTGCACTAATTGGTAAAAATGGTTCAGGGAAAACAACACTTTTAAAGGCAATAGCTGGTATTTTTAACGACTATACAGGAAAGATAATCACTTCCGGTAAAATTTTGTATCTTGATCAGTTTAGAACTTTTGATGAAAAAACTCCATACGAATACTATATGAAAGTAGCTAACACTCCAGAAAAAGAAAGACTAGTTAGAAGTATACTTAAGGGCCTGGGATTTGAAGAAGAAGATTGGCATAGAGATATCTCCACTTTTAGTGGAGGAGAGAGAACAAGACTTCAAATTGGAAGGCTTTTCATTGAAGATGCAGAGTTTATTCTATTAGACGAGCCAACAAATTATCTTGATATTTTAGGAATAAGATTTCTTAAAAACCTCTTAAAAAACTTTAATGGAGGTTACATTATAATCTCGCACGATAGGAGCTTTTTAAGAGATACATGTGAAAGATTTTTAGAAATAAACAACGAAAAAATATGGGATTTTAAAATGAAATTTGACAGTTATCTTGTCGAAAGAGAAAGACTTATACTCCACCAACAAAGAACAATGAAGAACAAGCAAAAGGAAATTGAAAGGTTAAAAAAGATAATTGAAAGATACAGAAAATGGGGAAGAGAAAAATTCATAAAACAAGCAAAGAGTAAAGAAAAAATGCTACAAAAGATGCTTGAAGAGCTTGAATCTGAAGTAACTTTCAACGAAGAAGAATTTGACAAAAAAATATCCCTTCCAACTCCTGAAATGCCAGGTCACGTAGTTTTAACCGTAAAACATTTAAAATTCTTGGATATACTAAAAGATGTAAGTTTTACTATCCATTCGGGGGATAAAATGGCTCTGCTTGGTAAAAACGGCTCTGGAAAAAGTACTATCCTAAGATTAATTAAAGGAGATATAAATGGCTCAGGAACAGTTGAATTTGGATACAATGTAAGAGTAGAATTTCTTGACCAATTTGTAGAAGAATTAGATGAAGAAAGTACTGTATTTGAAGAAATATCAAATGAAATGGAATTTGAACCAGATTATGTAATTCGAGCATACGCTGGAAGATTTGGTTTCAAGGGAGAGGATGTATTTAAAGAAGTACACAACCTTAGTGGTGGCGAAAGACAGATCCTTGCACTTGCAAAGGTGCTCCTTAGAAAACCAAATCTTTTAGTGCTTGATGAACCTACAAATCATATGGATCTAGACACTCTAGAGGCTCTTGAAAATGCTTTAAAAGAATTTAAAGGAAATATTATACTTGTTTCACATGATGAAGAGCTCATAAAGAACGTGTGTAACAAATTTTTTGTATTAGAAAAAGGAATACTAAAAGAAATATCTGACCTTAGTGAATATGTTCCAACCGAAGAAAAAGAAAGAAAAAAGAAAGAAAATATAGAATTTGAGGAGAAAAAGAAACTGAAAAACAAATTAAAAAGCCTAAAAGAGCAATTGAAAAAGAAAAAAGAAAAAGAAGAAAAATTAATAAAGGAGCTTGAAAGGGTTGAAGAAGAGCTATTAAATATCGACTCTGATTATGTAAAAGCTGAAAAGCTTGTAAATCAAAAAAACGAATTAGAAGAGAATATATTTAATACAATGCATGAGATCGAAGAACTTGAAAAACAAATCGAAGAACTTGAAAAAGCTCTATAGTTTTTCAACAACGTTTTTTACCCATTTTCTACTGTGATATCTTGAATAGAGGATAATTGCCTTTGCTATTTCATCACTCATAGTAAAAAGATAAACAATTGGCAATGAAAATTTTAAAACAAGTCCTGAAAATGCTGCAAAAGGAACTCCAAGAAGCCATAAAGTTCCTGCTTCAACCATAAAAGAGTATCTTGTATCACCACCTGCTCTTAAAAAACCAACAATGTTTAAACCATTAAAAACCTTGATGGGTATAAAGGCCATGGAAATTGTTATAGTTACTCTAACAAGCATTTTTACCTCATCAGAAACATCAAAGAAGTTTACTATGTAGTAGGAAAGAATAACAGTCAAAGTGCCAGAAATAATTGCTACAATCTGTGAAAGCTTTATTACCTTTTTTGAAACATCAAAAGCTTCTTCAAATCTAGATGCACCAAGATAATTTCCAACAATAACGGATGCAGCTGATGCAATAGAAAATGTAAAGGAATATGCAAATCCTTCAATGGTTCCCATTATATTTCTTGCCGCTATTGTTTGAGTGCTCATATGAGCGTATATAACAGAATACATAGTCATACCGAAAGACCAAGCAAATTCATTAGCAATTGTAGGTAGTGTGTAATGGAAAAAGTTTTTTAAAAATTTCTTATCAATCATCTCAATATGTTTTAGTGTAAAAAATCCTGGAAGATTTTTTACCTTTATAATCAAAATTAAACTAACAAGTCCAACTATTCTTGCAATAAGGGTTGCTATAGCCGCGCCTAAAATACCAAGTTTTGGAAAGCCAAACTTTCCAAAGATTAAGCTATAATTTAAAAATACATTTGTTGATAGTTCTACTATCGTTACATACATCGGAATATGAGCCTTTTCTACACTTCTTAAAACAAAAGAAAAGACCATACTCAAAGCAAATATAGGAAAAGAAAAAGAGATAGTTTTTAAATAAATAATTCCTTCACTAATCACAAGTGGATCAGGACTAAAAAACCTCATAACAGTCTGTGGAAAGAAAAAAGAAAGAGTAAAAAATACCGCAGAAAAAAGTAAGGCAGTAGCACTTGTTACTGCGGATGATTTTGCTATTCCATCAAGATCTTTTTTTCCCCAAAATTGTGAAAAAAAGATGGATCCACCAGATATGAGTCCGAATAATATAAGATTGTATAAAAAGAAAAATTGATTTGAAAGTCCCACACTTGCAATTGCAACTTCACCAAGTTTTCCAATCATTAAGTTATCAACAAAATTGACACCAGTAGATAAAAATTGTTGTAATGCAATAGGAAGTGCAATTGCAAATATTTTTTTATATATTTCCATATAAATCCTCCTTAGTTAGGATTACTAATTATTTTAACACACGTAAAAATAATTGACAATATTAGTAAAAATTAGTTATAATAAAAAAGAATTTACAAAAAAAGGAGTGAAAAAGTGGAAAAATTCGAAGAGGCTGCAAGCATTTTAAAGGCACTTGGACATCCAATTAGACTTAAGATATTATACCTACTAAGTGAAAAAGAACATTGTGTTTGTGAACTTCTATCACAAATAAATACGAGCCAACCAAATCTTTCACAGCATCTTTCTATTTTAAGAAATTTAAAATTAATCAAAGATGAAAGAAATGGCAACATGGTAAAATACAAATTGCAAGATAACAAGCTTGTTAAAGCTATTCTCAGCGCTTTAAAATAATTTTTTTATTGACAATATAAGAATTTTATTATATACTAATTATTGAAATTACTGACTATTATAGAAGGGATGATTTTTTGTGAAGGGGTTTGTGATTATTTTAACAATCTTTTTAATATTCTACTTTGTTCCATTTAATGCTTCTATCGTTCAAGCTAGCATATTAAATGGATTTCAAATGCTACAAGAATATGCAAGAGAGCATGTATTGCTTTGTCTTGTACCGGCATTCTTTATTGCCGGAACCATAAGTGTCATGCTAAAAAAAGATGCTGTACTAAAGCTTTTAGGACCAACTGCAAAAAGGATTATTTCTTACCCCATTGCAGCAGTAAGTGGTGGAATACTTGCAGTTTGCTCTTGTACCATTCTTCCACTTTTTGGAGGGATATATAAAAAAGGTGCTGGAATTGGACCAGCAACCACATTTCTTTTTGCTGGACCTGCAATAAACATAGCTGCAATATTTTTGACTGCTAGAGTTCTTGGCTGGGATCTAGGCCTGGCAAGATTAATAGCAACTATAACTGCTGCTATACTGATTGGTCTGATAATGGAATTATTATTCCAAGAAAAAGGTGAAGGTGGTTTTATTACAACAGAAGAAAAAAGTGAAAATGGTCTAAAAGTACTTGTATTTTTCTTGCTACAACTTGCATTCTTAATAATTGGTGGATTAAAAATTAATCCAGCAGTTAAATATACGACAATGTTTGTTATATCAATTATTGTATTTTTAATGGCAGTGTTTTCATTTAAAAGAGATACTACAAAAAGCTGGCTGGAAGAAACTTGGGATTTTGCAAAAAAGATTTTACCTTACCTTTTTATTGGAGTATTTTTAGCGGGAATAATAACCAAACTTCTTCCTCAAGAAGTGGTTACAAATATACTTGGAAGCAACGGAATACTTTCAAATCTTTTTGCATCAATTATTGGAATGTTTATGTATTTTGCAACACTTACTGAAGTACCAATTGTTCAGGCTTTAAGAGAACTTGGAATGGCAAAAGGACCAACACTTGCACTTCTTATGGCAGGAAATTCTTTGAGTCTTCCAAGTATGATTGTTATAACAAGACTTTTTGGAAAGAAAAAAGCATTTACATACTTTACCTTGGTAGTAATATTCTCTACTATATTTGGTTTAATATACGGAAGAATATAAGGAGGGGAAAATATGGCAAAAAAGATTGAAATTTTAGGAAGTGGATGTCCAAGATGCAAACAAACTGAAAAAATAATGAAAATGGCAGTAGAAGAACTAAATATCGATGCAACTATTGAAAAAGTACAAGATATTAACGAGATTATCTCTCGCGGAGTTGCTGCAACACCAGCTGTTGCAATCGATGGAAAAATAGTTATTTCTGGAAAAATTCCTACACTCGAAGAAGCAAAAAAGCTTTTACAATAAGGATAATTTGAAAAAATAAGAGGGTAAATTTACCCTCTTATTTTTTACTTGACAAATTAGTATAAACTAAGTATAATTATAGATGAAGTCTAAAAGTTAAATTATTCTCAAATTAAGGAGGCTGAAAAAATATGAAGGTAATAGTTATAGGTTGTACACATGCTGGAACCGCGTTTACTGTAACTGCAAAAAAATTATATGGAGACAAAGTAGATATTACAATCTATGAGAAAAATGACACAATATCGTTTCTCTCATGTGGAATTGCACTCCACGTTGGTGGCGTGGTGAAAGACCCTGAAAAACTTTTCTATTCTTCCCCAAAACAATTATCAGAAATGGGAGCAAATCCAAAGATGAAACATGAGGTAATTGATGTCAACACAAAGGAAAAATGGGTTCTTGTTAAGAATCTTGAAACCGGTGAGACTTTCAAAGATACTTACGACAAGTTGCTGATATCTTCTGGTTCATGGCCTATCATTCCGAATATTCCAGGAATTGACCTTGAAGGAATAAAACTTTCAAAAAACTTTTACCACGCACAAGATATAATTAATCATTCAAAAAATGCTAAAAGAATTGCCGTTATAGGTGCAGGATATATTGGCGTTGAACTTGCTGAAGCTTTTAAAGAAAATGGAAAAGAAGTTATGCTCTTTGATATAAAAGATAGAATTCTATCAAGATACCTTGATAGAGAATTTACAGATATTTTAGAAGCAGAATTAAAAAATAACGGTGTTGAGCTTATTCTTGGAGAAAAAGTTGTAGAATTTAAAGGTGAAAACAACCATGTAAGTAAAATTATCACCGACAAAGGTGAATATAATGCAGATATGGTAGTGCTTGCAATGGGATTCAAGCCAAATACAGAACTTTTTAAAGGAAAAGTAGAAATGCTAGAAAACGGAGCAATTAAAGTCGACAAGTATCTTCATACTTCCGAAAATGATTTATTTGCCGTAGGAGATAGTGCAGCTGTTTGGTTTACACCTACTAATTCATATGAGTATATTCCACTTGCAACAAATGCTGTTAGGATGGGAACAATTGCTGCATATAATTTATTCGATGATACGGTAGAATACAAAGGAACACAAGGAACTTCAGGTGTTAAAGTGTATTCATATAACGTCTTTACTACTGGCATAAGTCAACAGTTTGCAGAAGAAAGAAATTTAGATGTGAAAACTATATTTACAATAGAAAATAACAGACCAGAGTTTATGCCTGAGTATGAAAAAGTATACATAAAAATCGTATATGACGATAAAACTAAAAGGATCCTTGGCGGTCAGATAATGTCTAAAGCTAATGTAGCAGAAAGTATAAATACTCTTTCACTTGCTATTTCAAATAATATGACTTTAGTGGATCTTGCATTTTCAGACTTTTTCTTCCAACCCCACTTTAACAAACCTTGGAATTTCTTAAATACTGTTGCATTAAAGGCTATTCAGTAATCAAAAATTCATTTTCTAAACTCCCCTGCCTTTTTAGGTAGGGGAGCTCTTTAATTAAGCTTTCTTTAGTTCAACTTTTGTTCTATTAATTAAAACATTTAATCTATATATTGAAAAAATAACAATTATTATACCTATCCACTGTCTCATTGTTATTACATTTGGAAAGAATAGTCTTGAAAGTAGCAACGAAGTAATTGGATTTAAAGTTCTTACTATATTTGCAATTGAAAAACCTATTTTACTCAAACTTTTGTAGAAAAAATATAATCCCAAAAATGAACCTATAAATGAAGCTATGGTTAGAAAAATAAAGCCACGTAAGCTGAATGAAAGAGAGCTAGTTCCATATATAGAAAAATAAAGAATGCTGATAACTAAGAAAGTTATAATATTATTTGCAAAAACTAAAAAATCTGCCTGAATCTTTGATAACTTTGCAACTGAATTACTGGTTGCAAAAAATAGAGCCGAACATATAGAAAATATACCACCAACAAGATTTAGATTCTCAACTTTATAAGAAGGCATAATAATTAAAATTATTCCAAAAATATTAACCGCTATCTGAAAAAATACACTCATAGAAATTTTTTCTTTGAATAAAAGGACAGAATACAAAGATGTAAAGATATAATATGATGTTCCAAGAACCATTGCTATACCAGGATCAAGCTTTGAAAGACCCATAAACATAAAAAGCAATCCTACGGCATTAAACAACCCTACGAAAATAACATACATATTTATTTTCTGAAACTTTTTTAGAAAAAATAATGAAAAAATACCTGCTAACAACGAGTTGATTACTGTGGCAAACATGGGATCAAAGTCTTTTAATGCAAATTTGTTAAAAATAGCCGTACTACCCATCAATACTGCTGAAAGAATTGCATAAATCATTTTTCCACCTCAACTTTATTTTCATGCTATTTTTTAGAATATGTATATAGATAAAATCCACAATCATTTACAATCTTTTTTAAAAAAGTATCAAATGTTCTAATTACACGGAACCTAAAATTTTTCCTAACTCCAGGAACTACAATAAGATTGGTAATTTTATACTTAATAACCGAAAATCCACTCTTTTTAATTATCTTCTCTAACTGTTTTGGAGTTAACTCTTTTTGATAACCATAATCCCATTTTCCAAAAATTTGTTGAATAATCCTATCAATAACTCCAAAAGATATTCTATTTGGAACCATTATCACCGCTATACCGCCTGGTTTCAAAATTCTATAAATTTCTTTTACAGATTTTTCTAAGTCTTCTTTTAATCTATAATGCTCAATAACTCCCAATGACAATACTAAATCACAATAATTATCTTCTATTGGTACATTTACTGCACTACCAAGCTTTAGTAACATTTGATTTCCAAACATTTTCCTTGCCTTATAAATTGCCTTTTCTGAAATATCTATACCAATAAGTTCTTTACTGTTTAAATCTCTCCCTACTAATTTTAAAATTCTTCCATCACCACAACCAATTTCGGCAATAGTTCCAACATTACTTATTTTAAATTCTCTCTTTATGTATTCTACTATCTGTTTAACTTTTAATCTTGAAACATAGTCTCTCACCTTTTCATCAGAATATGTATTATTACCTATCCAAACTTTATTCCAAATCTTACTAAAATTACCTTGATGCCCCCCCATTCTCTCATCCCCTTAATCTTTTAACTTTTCAACATTTTTTGCATTTAAAAACTTTCCCAAATTATTTTCTATCAATTCACCTTTTACATTTAAAATATCACCAACATTATACTCTCCCTTATTTCCACCGTGATATATTACAATATTCATTTTTTCATCTGTACTTAATATTCTTCCTAAAACAATCGTAGGTGCATATATTGAATGGGTATTATCTATAATTTCAACTTTATAATTTACTGCTCCTAAATTCCTATAATCTATCGAAAATATCTTAGGAATATCCTCAGTATTTTCATATGCAAAATGGCAACAAAATATTTTATCCCTAAAGTATACTCTTAAAGGAGTTTTCTTTCCTCTATCAAAAACTTCCATACCCTTTTTAGATGATAATCCTATAATCTTTTCAAATATTTCCATATTTCTTTTCAAATTAAATCTAAATAAAACATCTATATCACTCTTTTCTTTTCTAAGTCCTACCTGATATGATCCAACCATTCCTATTTCACTGTATTCTTCTTTTGAGACACCTAATAATTTTAAAAATTCTTCTAAATAGTAAAACTCTTGAGGATAATTATTCGAAAATTTATCAAATGTATAAAACGGATCATAAAATTTTTCTATATTACTTTTATCAACCAACATTTTATGTTCAACAAAATATGCTTTTGTATGTTTTCTTCCCAATTTTTTAATATACTCTAACTGTTCTTCAAAGCTGCGCCAACTTCCATCTTTCTTACGTATTACTTTTACATATTTTCTGTTTTCTATCTCTATATCTCCATCAGGTTGTTGTATGTAAATGTAATTGCAAATCACTTTATCTTCAGGATGCCACCACCCCTCAACACTACATATATCCCCCTCTTTCGTCATAAATAGTTGCATATCAATCATACATTCTTCCCCCTTTTATTCTTTCACTTAAAATGACACGTATATTATATATAACAATATATAAAACGTCAATATTAATTTAAATCTATTTAAAACAATGAATTTATTTCATTTCATCTTTTAAAAATGTATGATAATTATATTAAACGTTTTTATTTCAAAAATAATTTACATGATACAAAGTAATAATAATAATTCCAAAATATTTATTCTCCAAATTTTAGAAAATTAATATTTATTATATGTTAACTTCATTTTTTCAAGCCCATTAACACAAACAGAGTTACTCAGGCCAAAATAAAAAAGGCTGCACCTGTTAAAAAGAAAGTGTAGATCGACAATATTCGTTTAGTATATCTTCTCTGCAAGAACTATTTAACAAAATACTTAATACTGTCACGAGTCTAAAAAAACATCCGGAGCATAGATTATATACTTATGTATCAACTAATATTCAACCATTTAAAGTTATATTCTAATAAATAATCTACCTTCTATGAAGTGATTACGATTCAGCAATAAAGAAAATTGTTAAAATGATAAAACAAGCGGCCTGACCCCATAATATTGGAGAATAAATAAGGAAAACTCATTTTTTCACACAAACAATAAAATCGTTAAATTTAATTGATTTAATTTCATTTGAT
>NZ_JAIHAP010000066.1:0-10089 GCF_020054775.1 Thermosipho sp. (in: thermotogales)
TGCACTTCTTCCTTAAACTTATACACTCCACTTGATTTTTCTTCAAGACCTAACTCTTGAAGAGAGCACATCATACCTTCAGACAATATTCCACGCATCTTTCTTGGAACAATCTTTAAATCAAAAAGCCTAGCACCTTCAAGTGCTACTGGCACTGTATCTCCCTTGGAAACACTGAGGTCTCCGGTTAAAATTGTCTTTATTTGATCACCAACATCAACCTTACATACAATTAATTTATCTGCATTAGGATGTTTTTCAACATCTATTACCTTTCCAACAACTATTTTTCCTTCAACATCGAAAGGGTTAATTATTTCTTCTACATTTGTCCCCCTTAAACTAAGCTTTTCAGCAATCTCTTCTGCACTCTTTTCAATATTTACAAAATCTTTTAGCCAATTAATTGAAAGTCTCAAAATAATTCACCTCCAAAAACTATTCTTTTTTCTTTTTAAAATTAATCACAAATCCTAATACTACAAGAATCAGAAAAATAACTATTGCTACAGAAGAAAAGAGCGGTTCATCTATTTTTGAAAAATCACCTTTTAAAATAAAGCCAATTATAACCGCAGAAATAGTTCCAGCGCCTACAAGAATAGATAAAATACCTATGACCTCTGCGCTCTTTTTATAAGTTACAATTCCACCCAAAATTCCAAGAACAATTGCAACACCTGCGTATAAATACAATGGCTCAAATGATAGTGTAATTCCAAAATAACCAATTATAAAGTTTGCTATATAATAACCAAGGGCGCCAACTATTAAAAATCCAAAGATAAATGTTATAGATTTATATATTGCATACAAAACCGCAGCAGCAATAACACCAAAAACAACCATTGAAATTTGATAATACGTTGGATTCGAAAGCCATTCCTTAATTTGCGGAACTCTTTCAACTATCGCTGGAAATAAAATGTTAATACCAATTATAAACCCAAATATTGCAACAGATAACTTTTCAACAAATTTTGCAGCAAAGAGAAGAAAAACACCAGCAATCAATGAGTAATACCAATAATCAAATAAAGGTCGAAGGTAGTGTTCTAATTCAGCCATGGTTTCACCCCTCAATATATTTTAAAACTTCCTGCCGAACTTTTTCATCTTTCATTCTCTCTTGTGCCTTTCTATTATTTCCAGTTGCAAGATAACATAATGCTAGTTGCACATTAAGCTCAAAATCATTAAATCCCAACTTTTCAGCCTTTTCAAAGTTAAATATTGCAAGAGAGTAATTATCTATTTCCATGAATGCACAACCCATGTTAAAGTAGCATTCTGCAAAATCGGGCTTTATTTGTAAAGCTTGTTTGTAGTACTCTATAGCCTTTGCAATCAAACCTTTTCTTCTATATATATTTCCAAGGTTATTATACGCTTCAGGCACATTTTCTTTTATAAGTTCTCTGTAAATTTTTTCAGCCTCATCAAATTTTCCCTGCTTTGACAGTTCAATCGCCTTTATTAGCTTCTCCTCCATTTACAACTTCCTCCGTATACACAAATATATCTGTAAATTTTTCATCTGCAACTTCAAATTTTACAGATACCTTTACAAGTGGTAAAGGAAATATTTTTGCATAATTGTATGTGATCTTCCATTTAAATTTTCCTCTCTTTTCAAACTCAATTGGAGCTCCTCCCGTAAATTTCCACCTATCATTTTTTACAATTACTTTTCCAAGAAATCTATCCGTTAAAAGACTTTTTGAAATATCGGTTGTTGGATATACCGTATCTTGTTCTCCTTCAATTTGAGCAAATTCTTTAACATCTTCCTCATATATATTTAAAAAATCTTTAGCAAGGTATATATCGTCACCAAAATAATTTTCAAGGCACACATGTGCAGTTAATGTGGCATCACTTGTTTCAAAACTTTCCACTTTAACAAAAATAGGAAGATCATCTTTTAATAAATACCAATTAATCGTATCACTCTTCCAATCAACTACAAAAAGATGTGGATAAGAATATTCAATAAACATCGGAGTTGAGTTAATTTTAAATTCACTTTCTCCTGCAATTATCTTATTTCCGTCAAAATATATTAATTGACCTGCAGGAGTTACTTCAAAACTCCAAATTTTGTCTTTTAACTTTATTTTATCCTTTAGTTCAAGTGTATAAAGATTATACACTAATATTTGATTCGAAAATGCATCTAATATATACAAATTTTCATAATTAATATCACAATCCAGTGCAATTGTTGGAAGTGGAAGATTTTTTTCAATCACTCTATCTGAAAAGATATAAATCTTTGAAGCATCGACAACAACTAATCTATTAGCTCTATCAACTCCGGCAATTATAGGACTTTTTAAACCTGTATAGATTGGCTCCTGATTTTCTAGAGTATATATAGAATCTTCCGATGAAATATACACTTTTCCAAAAGAATCTACAGCTATACTCCTTGGATTATACGGTAGTTTAATTATATTCGACATTTTAAAATCGTCTAAAACTATAAGCCTTTTATTCTTTTTGTCGATCACATAAACTTTTTCACCGTATACGGCAAGACCTACAGGGGAATAAAAATACTCTGTAAGGCCCTCTTTCCCCGAAACACTATTTACAAATTTTAGTTTATACTCTTTCACCTCAAAATTTTCAGGGGAGTTAAAAACCTCTATCTTTTTATACAGTTCCATTATTTCTGGAATATTAGTAATAGTTAAAAGTGTTTTCAAATTCTCACGTGCTGCATCAACTTGATCGTTGTAAACATCTATCTTTGCTTTAACATACCAAAACCAAGGTATTTCTCTTGCAGAAATACTTCCAGTCATTGCATCATCCATTTTTAAACTTGCCTCTGCATATTTTCCTTCGCTCCAAAGCTTTATAGCCTCACTTAAAAAAGCCCTGCTTTGCTCTTCAGTTAAAATAGAAAATGATACAACGGAAACTAATAAATATAGAAGTGGAACTAATCTCTTCAATCTTTTTTCCCCTTTCCAAAAAAATATTTAACAACATCCGTCTTTCTTTCATTTCCATTCAAAAGCCTTTTTATATTTTCCTTATGCCTGAGCATTGAAAAGAGGGAAAGTGCAAGAAAAATCACCCAATAATCTTTTCCGATAAAAAATGTAAAAATTGATGCTCCTAAAAGACCTACTATAGAACCAAGGGAAACATACTTTGTAAAAATTACTATTAAAAGCCAAATGAGAAAAAATACCAACCCGCTCCATGGATTTATTGCAAGAAAAACACCAAATGTTGTGGCAACACCTTTACCACCTTTAAATTTTAAATATATAGGAAAACAATGTCCAAAAACTGCAAAACTTCCAGAAAGTAGCATTGCATTAATTCCAAAGCTACTTACAAAAATGACAGCCAAATATCCCTTTAAAATATCAAGAAAAAAGGCAAGTGCACCGTATAAGGCACCTGCACTTCTTAATACATTAGTACCACCGACATTCCCACTTCCAACTTTCCTTATATCAATTCCTTTAAGCTTTCCAATTAGGAAGCTAAAAGGAATTGCTCCCAAAAAGTAGCCAATTAATATCGCATAAATATGATGTTCCACGTTATTCCCCCTTTAAAATAAACGCATAGATATAATCACCATTTTTGACGTATAAAAGTCTGTATCTTCCATCTTCAAAATTTGCATTTTTTACAATTCTTAAAGCTTCAATATCGCTTTTTGCGATTATCTTTTTATTTCTCACTTCAAATATAACAACTTTTCCATTTTTTCTAGCAAATTCAAACTTTTCCTTGTAGCGTGCAATATCGTCTACTCTTTCAATTTTTACAACTCTACCTTTTTTTACATCGTATACAACAAAGTATAATTGCATACTTTGTTGCTGTTTTTTACTAACACTTTCGATCAAATCAGGATCATAAAACACAAGAACGTGGTATTCAAAAAATCCATTTTTCACAGGAACTTTCCATTTTGCAATAACCTTTGAACTTACAACAAAATTATTAACAACCACACTCACATCTTGCTCGTATCCAAAAGCCGATCTTACTCCAAAAATTTTTTCATTTAAAGAGCTATCAGAAGTTATCTTGGTACCTAAAAATGATGCAAGTTCTTGCCTTGCCTTATTTGCAGCCTGCTGCCAAGCTTCATTTTCATTTCTTTGAGGTAATGTCACACTACCTTCAAAAACGAAAAGATTACCTTCTTCATATAACTTTTTGATCCTCTCAGCTACAGCAAGATCTTTTTCAACAATTATAGAATTTTTCGGGATCTCTCTTAATACAACCCCGGAAAATTCTATAACACTTGTTTTTGGAAAAATTAAGAATAAAAGTCCTGCTATTAAGATTGCAGAAATTCCAATTAAAACATACATCCTCTCCATACAGTCTCACCACCCATAAATGATTATATCACAGCAGATAGTATTTTTTCCGATGCTTTTCCATCTCCGAATGGATTATCAACCGCTAATTTTCTATCAAGTCCTTCAATTAAACTTTTATAGACTGATTCTTCTTCAGTGCCAGCAAGAACTCCATATCCACTTTCTATCAGTTCCGGCCTTTCCGTTGTATTTCTGCAGACAACCACAAATTTTCCAAAACTTGGAGCTTCTTCCTGGATGCCTCCACTATCAGAAGCTACTATTTTTGCTCCAGAGAGCAAACTCAAAAATTCAACATAACCTACTGGATCTAACAATTTTGCATTTTTAAAATCTCCCAGCTCTTGATTAACTACTTCCCTAACCTTTGGATTTAAATGAACCGGAAACACTATTGGTATATCTTTCTCAACTGAAAACCTCTTTATACCTCTCAATATTTTTTTCATCTTTTCTCCCCAATTTTCCCTTCTATGAAGTGTTACAAGAACGTATTCTTTTACATCAACCAAACTTTTTCTAATTTTTTCAAGCTCAAACCTGTTCTTTACATAGTACAGTGCGTCAACAACTGTGTTGCCTGTTATTTTTATTCGTTCATCTTCGTAGCCTTCCTTTTTTAAATTTTCATATGCTTTTTTTGTGGGAGCAAACATTAGATCTGATACTTGATCAATAACTCTTCTATTCATCTCTTCAGGAAACGGATCTTTTAAATTGTTACTTCTTAGACCTGCCTCAATATGTCCAACCTTTATTCCTCTATTAAATGCTGCAATAGCACTTGTCATTGCAGTTGTAGTATCTCCCTGAACAAATAGCCATTCAAATTTTTCTCTTTCAAAAATTTCATCAATTCTAGAAAATATACGAGAAGAAATCAAATTAAGTGTTTGATTTTCCCTCATTACGTCTAAATCATAATCTGGCTTGATGGAAAATACATTAAGCATCACATCCATCATCTGCCTATGCTGTGCAGTTGCAATTAATTTTACATCAATTCCCATCTCTTTCGCTTTTAAATAAACCGGTGCAACCTTAATAACTTCTGGCCTTGTTCCACAGACTATTGCTAGTTTCATTCTCCACCTCTTATTCTCGTAGATTTTTTTGAAGTAAAAATACAACTGCCAAACCAATTATTGGTACCACAAACATCGCCCTTATACTAAATTTTGAAATGTATCCCATAAGGGAAATGAACAGAAGTGACCCTATACCGGTTGCAGAATAAGTAATACCATTTAAAAAACCAACTTCACTCTTATCTAATTTTATATTAGCATTTCTTTGTATCAATGGAAAAATCGCTCCCATTGACAGACCAAAAAGATAAAACAAAAAGGGTATTTTTAAAACTATCAATAAAGATAGAAATATAAAAGATAAAGAAGTTATCGTTAAAACATATAACCTGTAATTAACAAATTTTAGGAGAAAATCCATTAAAAAACGTGAAAAAGTAAACAGTCCCCAAAAAATACTCAAAAATAATGCAGCTTGCTGTTTTGTAAAGCCAAAATTTAAAAACAAGTTAGGTGCCCAAGTAGCGGTGCTTATTTCACTAGCCGAATAAAAGAACAAAGAAAGTACGGTTATATAAAAAAGAGGCTTTAAATATGGCTTTGAGCTTGAAAAAGAATTTTCATCTATCTTGATATCAGGAAATTTCATATTCATATTCCAGATAAAAAGAAAAATAACAAAAGAAAGGTAAATCAAATAAAGATACTTATATGATATCCCACTTTTTAAAAATAGCGAAACAAACATCGGTGATAATATTCCTCCAAGACCAAAAAAACCATGGACAATTCCAAATTTTGGATCTTTAAAGTGACTAAGAAAAGTCGTGGAAGATGTAAAAATAATAGAAAGCCCTGCTCCCAATAGAAAAACTCCAAGAAGTATGAATTTTAAACTTTCTAAGAATGAAAGTATCAACAACGAACTCAGCAAAAACAAATGACCAATAAAGTGAGTCTTTTTTAATCCTAGTTTATTTATAAAAAATGAAATAATAAATGAAAAAATTGTAGTGCCGGCTGTGTTAACCACTGGAATAAAAGTAGAAAAAGCAACTGTTGCATTCAATTTTTCCTGAAAAACAGGCATAAGTGGTGCTATTGAATTTGCAAGAAGCGCTCCAAGAAAAATATTTAAAAAAATAAATACCATACTTTTTCACCTCTCTCAACGAAATTTTAGCATATTTTTGTATATCATAAAATATATTAAAAATACTGGGTAATATTCTTTCATTCTTTGAAAATCTACTCAAAAATATTTTCATACAAATGTGTTAAAATGATATTAACCAGAAAAAATGGGGAGGTGAAAGTGATGAAAAAGATTCTCATAATAGCCTTTGCAATAATTTTATCACTTAGTATCTTTGCTACAGAAAACGCTTTAGAAATATTTAGTTGGTGGACAGGTGGCGGTGAAGAAGAAGGTTTACTTGCTTTGTTCGATCTCTTCAACAAATACTATCCAGACATTCAAATTATCAACGCAGCAGTTGCTGGTGGAGCCGGTACTAACGCAAAGGCAGTGTTAAAAACCAGAATGCTAGGAGGAAATCCTCCAGATTCCTTCCAAGTTCACGCTGGTATGGAACTTACAGATACTTACGTAATTCCAGGACTCATGGAACCAATTACTTGGCTTTTAAAAGAAACAGGTGCATATGACAAGTTTCCAAAAGACCTTATAGAAATCGTTAGTTACAAAGGTGAAGTTTATTCCGTTCCCGTGAACGTTCACAGAGCAAATGTTGTTTTCTACAACAAAAAAATTGCAAAAGAAATAGGAATGACAAAAGAGCCTACAACATGGCCAGAATTTTTGACATACCTTGATAAAGCTAAGAAAATGGGATACGTTGGTATAGCACTTGGTGACAAAAACAAATGGACATCACTTCATCTTTTTGAAAGCATAATGCTTGCAGAACTTGGGCCAGAAAAATACAACAAATTGTGGAAAGGTGAAGCATCATTCAATGATCCAGCTATAAAACAAGCTCTTTCAATTCTAAAAGACATTCTTGCATATGTAAATTCAGACCATTCCGCTCTAACTTGGCAAGATGCAACAAGAATGGTTTTTGAGGGAAAGGCATTCTGCAACATGATGGGCGACTGGGCAGAAGGATATCTAAAGACACTTGGATGGAAGCCTGGAGTTGACTTTGGATGGTTTGCACTTCCTGGTACTCAAGATGCATTCATGCTAGTTTCAGACACCTTCGGATTGCCAAAAAATGCTCCTCATAGAGAAAATGCTATAAAGTGGTTAAAGTTCCTTGCAACAGTTGAGGCTCAAGACACATTTAATCCAATTAAAGGATCAATACCTGCAAGAATTGATGCAGATAAGTCAAAATACGACGTATATCTAAAATGGTCAATGAATGACTTTTCTACAAAAGCAATCTGTCCTTCCATAATACATGGTTCAGCTGCTCCAGAATCATTTGCCACAGCTCTCATGGATGCAATAAATATATTTGTCACAGAGCAAAATGTAAATCAAACATTCAAAGAAATACTCTGGATTGCAGAAGATAATGGATATCTAACAGATTAAAACAAACGGGGCATCTTGCCCCGTTATTTTGAGGTGAGAGTGTGAGAAAAAAGAACCTTTTTATTGGACTCTTAGTTATTACACCTTCCATAATTGCGATTGCCATATTTGTTTATGGATTTATAGGCTGGACTGTTAGAACGTCTTTTTCAAATTGGAATAGTTTTTCTGCACTTTTAAGGGGACAATACAAATTTGTTGGCCTAAGAAACTATATTAGGCTTTTTCAAGATAGCAGATTTCAAACGGATCTTTGGAATACCTTCTTTTTTACTCTATTTTTCTTACTTGGAACAATCGCACTTGGTATAATCATGGCAATTCTTGTAGATAAAGGATTAAAAGGCTCCAGATTTTTCCAAAACCTCTTTCTATTTCCAATGGCAATTTCTTTTGTTGTAACTGGAACTGTATGGAGCTGGATTTTTGCACCAGGTAATATACCTCAAAATCCACAAGGATTAAATCTTTTACTTTCAAAACTTGGACTTGAAAAACTTATGTGGGGTTGGTACACAAGTACACATTCAATTGGAAAATTCAACGTCGCACTGATACCAGTAATTATAGCTGCTATCTGGCAACTTTCAGGTTATACAATGGCAATGTATCTTGCAGGACTAAGAGGTATTTCTGAAGATATTATAGAAGCTGCAAGAGTTGACGGGGCATCAGAATGGAAAATTTTTTGGAAGATTAAAATGCCACTTTTAACACCAATTACTTTGAGTGCAATGATTATTCTTGGACATATATCTTTGAAAATTTTTGATTTGGTATTTTCAATGACAGGTAGTGGACCAAACTTTGTTACTGATGTTCCAGCTATCTACATGTTTGAATTAACCTTTAGAAGCAATAGATACGCAATGGGCTCAGCAATCGCTATAATTATGTTATGTTTTGTTGCAGTAGTTATTATTCCATATCTTGCAACAAACTTGAGAGGTGAAAGAAGATGAAAAAGTTCTTTTCATATTTTTTTCTAATAATAATAGCTATATATATTATTACCCCTCTTTATGTACTGCTTGCAACAAGTTTTAAACCTTTAAGCGAAATTGGAATTTCTGATATGTGGAAATTGCCAAAAAGCTGGTCTTTAAGCGGTCTTATAAAAGCATTTAATAAACTTTCTCCAAACCTTAAAAATAGTTTTTATTTAACAATCCCCGCTACAATTGTTTCTGCTCTTCTTGGCTCATTAAACGGCTATGTATTTTCAAAGGTAAAATTTAAAGGTGTGAATATAATCTTTGCAATTATCCTTTTTGGAATGTTTATTCCATACCAAAGCGTATTGTTTCCATTGATTCGTTTTCTTCAAAAAGTTAACCTTTATGGAACAATAACTGGATTGATAATCGTCCATGTTGTTTACGGTATACCTATAACCTCTCTGATTTTTAGAAATTACTACAGTGAAGTTCCAAACGAACTTATAGAAGCAGCGTATATGGATGGTGCAGGTTTTTTTAAAACCTACTCAAAAGTATTATTTCCTATCTCAATACCTGCCTTTGTTGTAGTTATAATATGGCAGTTTACAAACATATGGAATGAATTTTTATTTGCAGTAACTGTTACAAGTAATCCTGCAAAACAGCCTATAACCGTAGCTTTAGTAAACCTGGCAGGAAGCCAGGTTGTAGAATGGAATGTGCAAATGGCCGGAGCACTTATTACTGCCCTTCCAACACTCGTTGTTTACATTTTACTTGGAAAGTACTTTATAAGAGGGCTTCTTTCTGGATCTGTAAAGGGTTAAAAGGCAAATTGTGCATCTGAAAATTCCTTTTTTATCCTGTTTATTAACTCCTTTACAGTTATAATTTCTTTTACTTTATATGCATTTTCACCAGCAAAAGCAAAACCTTCTTTTAAAAAACCAAGCTTTGCATTGGTAAGTGCTTTTGCAATACAATACGGTACTTTTTTAAAATCACATGTTTTTAAGCACTTCCAAGAGCATTTTATTGGCTTTTTTCCACCCTTTTCTACATCTTCAGTGAACTACCATGACTTATAGAAGTCATGGCTTCCTGCTTCAACCAGTGATGGCTCGTAGACCCCTTTCGGGTTCCGCCGCCAGAGCACTGTCCACAGGCGTAAATTCGGACGGTTCCCG
>NZ_JAIHAP010000067.1:0-9861 GCF_020054775.1 Thermosipho sp. (in: thermotogales)
TCTTCAGCAGAAAACTTCCTTCTCATACCTTTCACTCCCCTTCGTATATGATTATACTCTCTACTTTCTAACTGTCCAATCCTTCAGGGGAGCAGTATAATATTTTCATTTTTCTCCCCCCTATTTAAAAAACCATTAATATTTTATTTAGTTTGTTAATAATTTGTTTAAATTACCATTTCCACACAAAGTATATCACAAATATTTTTTGTTTTCCAAACTTTCTATTTCCAGTCTTCAATATAACATTTTAAATCTACTAAAATTATTTAACCAACAAATATAAGAAAAACAAATTAATATAAAAAATTTTTTTGCCATAATATCAAATAAAAAGTTGAAAAAATTTAAAAATAAAATGGAATTAACTAATAACTTTTTAGAATTTTGCGCTATAAAATTTTTGAAATAGAGATTATAGATATTACTTATTTTTGATATCAAAAAATAAATATTATAAAGAAACATTATATTAAATTGATCTATTTGTGGTTCAAGTTCTTTTGTCTATTTCATATATCAAAGTAACTATTGACAACATTAAAATTTCTTTAGATATCGCCAAAAACATAATTAATTTTGATATAATAACCCCAGAGTTATTTGAAAAAAATATAGGTTAACATAGTAATTTTTATTGGAGGTATTCATATGAATTATTTTTACCTAGATATAGAAAAAATAATGCCAAGTCAACTCTATATTTCAAAAGAAAAACTCAAAAACGTTTTAAAATATATCAAAACTACTGGAGTTAAAAATATCAGTCCTGTACCAATTAAAGAAATTAATAATATTATTTTCTATACTGACGGACACACTAGAGCGTACGCACTTTGGAAAATGGGGGCAAAAAAAATTAAAGTAATATGGGAAACAGAGGAACTTGATTGGAAACTTTATTTAATTTGCATAGAATGGTGTAAAAATGCAAAAATAAATAATATTTCTGATCTAAAAGTTATATCACATAATCAATATAAAAAACTGTGGCTAAAAAGATGTGAAAATATGCATAAAATGCTTTATTCTCCTCATCTTTAATACAAAACTATTGGCATTAATGAAGTCAATACTTTAATATTTTTTTACTTAATTTTTAAATCTAAAATTTGCTGTTGACTCGTTTTTAAAACAATGTTATACTTTTTTTAACTAAGAAAAGTAAAAGGAGGGTTGTCCAATGAGAATAAGAATATCTAACTTGACAAAAGTAAATATACGTAAATATGGGACAACCCTTAGAAGGATAAATTTTTTATGAATAGATAATGATAATAATCTATGTAGATATATTAACTCCACGGGTTGTCCAATCCGTGGAGTTTTTTTTAAAGGGGGTAAATAACATGAAAAATTTCAAACTTATTAATAATTACATAAAAGGAAAAAGATTAACATATACATTTGCAATATTGGCGACAATTGTCTCATCCCTTTTTACAGTTGTCTCTCCACTTGTGATCAGAACAACTGTAGATTCTATTATTGGCCCTAAACCAATAGATTCAAAAGTACTAAATTACATTTTTAGCTTAGCTAACTTCAAAACTATTTCCGGGAAACTAATTTTTGCTGCTTTCATTATTGTTATTTTAAGCATTTTTAACGGTATTTTCATGTATCTTAGAGGAAAATTTGCAAGTGATGCAGCTGAAACACTTGCAAAAAACTTAAAAGACGATCTATATTCTTCAATATTAAAATCAAATTATCAATTTTATTCTAAATATCAGTCTGGTGATGTGATTCAAAGATGTACATCGGATGTGGAAACCGTAAGAAGGTTTATAGCTGGACAATTTGTTGAAATTGGAAGAACAATCTTTTTGGCGAGCATGATTATTTACTTAATGCTCAGTATAAACGCTAAAATGGCATTTTTTTCGACAATCACTATTCCATTTTCATTTTATATCTCATACTGGTTTTTCAGAAAAGTTGAAAAACAATTTAAACTTGCTGATGAAGCTGAAGCTGAATTATCTACTGTTGTTCAAGAAAACATAACTGGTGCAAGAGTCGTAAAAGCTTTCGCAAGAGAAAATTTCGAAATTCAGAAGTTTTCCGAGAAAAATAAAAACTACCGAGACCTTGATTTTAAATTAGTAATGACGTTTGCAAGATTTTGGTCGTTTTCTGATTTTATAAGTCTTACTCAAATATTATTAGTTATTGTAATAGGATCATATTTTGCAATTAAACAGGAGATAACTATAGGTACTCTCGTCGCATTCTCAAGTTATGTTGCAATGCTTCTATGGCCTATTAGGCAATTGGGACGCATTTTTTCAGATCTTGGTAAAACGAAAGTCTCTTTGAAAAGAATATATGAAATTTTAAACGAAGAAAAAGAAGATTTAGATTCTGGAATAATAGATATTAAGTTAAAAGGAGACATTGAATTTAAAGATGTTTGGTTTGGATATACAAAAGATAAACCGATTCTCAAAGGTGTTTCATTTAGAATCAAACATGGACAAACTGTTGCTTTTTTCGGAACAACAGGTTCAGGAAAAAGTACAATTATTTACCTGCTATTAAGATTATACGATTATAACTCTGGTTCAATAACAATTGATGGTATAGAACTAAGAAACATTTCCAAAAAAACTTTAAGAAAAAATATAGGCATTGTTCCACAAGAAGCATTTTTATACTCTAAAACAGTAAAAGAAAATATAAAAATCACTAAGAGAAAAGCAAAAGAAGAAGAAATAATAGAATCAGCAAAAATAGCCGCTATCCATGAGGACATTATGGATTTTGAAAATAAATATGAAACACTTATTGGAGAAAAAGGTGTCACGCTTTCCGGAGGCCAAAGACAAAGATTAACAATAGCAAGAGCTATTATAAAAGAATTTCCGATAATAATTTTTGATGATTCATTAAGTGCAGTAGATACAGAAACAGAAGAAAAGATAAGAGAACAACTAAGAAAAAACAGTAAAAAAAGGACAACTATATTAATTTCACACCGAATTTCCAGTATCAAGGATGCAGATTTAATAATAGTACTGGAAAATGGCATAGTAACCAATATTGGAACTCACAAAGAACTAATTAAGCAGGAAGGATTGTATAAAAGGGTATGGAAAATACAATCACTTGTTAAAAATGAATCATAGAGGTGAATAATATGGCACAAGAAAAAGAATATAAATCAAAAATAAATCTAAAATTATGGAAAAAATTTCTAACCTTTGTTTATCCGTACAGATACCATATGTTAGGTTTAATAATTGTCATGTTAATAGTTGGAGCAATAGATGCTACATTTCCATATTTAACTAAATATGCTATTGATAACTATGTCGTACCAAAATCTATGGAAGGATTTTACAAATTTATAATAATTTTTTCAATAGTTATTTTGATACAAACATTAAATGTTTTTTTACTAATCTTCTTTGCAGGAAAAATTGAAACATTTGTAGCACATGATATTAGAAAAGCTGGTTTTGAAAAACTTCAAGAATTATCGTTATCATTCTTTGATTCAACTCAAACAGGATTTTTAATGGCACGATTAATGTCCGATGTTAGGAAAATAACAAACGTTCTAGCCTGGGGACTAACAGATCTTATTTGGGGCTTTTCATCAATGCTTTTTATATTTGCATACCTAATTATACTCAACTGGAAATTAGGTTTAATCATTATCTGTGCTATACCGTTTTTATTGTTAATTAGTTTATATTTTCAAAATAAAATTCTTAGACAATATAGAAAAGTAAGAAAGCTCAATTCAGAAATAACTGGTACTTTTAATGAAGGAATAATGGGAGCAAAAACTACAAAAATCTTATCTGTTGAAGATCAACATATAAATGATTTCAAAGTTCAGTCTGATGAGATGAAAAGAGCTTCAGTAAAAGCAGCAATTTTATCATCAATTTATACTCCAATTGTTATGAGTATTGGAAGTATAACAACTGCTTCAATTATCTATTTTGGAGGAAATTGGGTATATACTGGAATTATAACTTTTGGAACATTAGTCGCTTTTATTAATTACTCAATTCAGTTTTTTGAACCAGTTAGAGAAATAGCAAGGATAATAGCTGACCTTGTATCAGCTCAAGCTGCAGCTGAAAGAGTTTTGGATTTACTTGATACTGAACCTGAAATAAACGAAGAAGCAAACAATATCATGGATATAAATATTCAAGGAGAAATTGAATTTAAACATGTTTGGTTTAAATATAAAACTGGAGATTATGTTCTGAAAAACTTTAATTTGAATGTTAAAAAAGGTGAAGTAATAGCACTAGTAGGAGAAACAGGTTCAGGAAAGTCTACCATAGTTAATCTTGTTGGTAGGTTCTATGAACCAACTAAAGGAGTAATATATATAGATGGAGTTGATTATAGAAAAATACCTTTACAAAAACTTCATTCAAGTTTAGGATATGTGCTACAGACTCCTCACCTTTTTAGTGGAAGCGTTGCAGAAAATATAAGGTATGGAAAATTAGATGCTAGTATGGATGAAATTATAAATGCAGCAAAACTTGTTAATGCCCACGAATTTATAATAAACCTTGAAAACGGCTATGATACTGATGTAGGTGAAGGTGGTTCAAAATTATCTACTGGTCAAAGACAATTAATCTCTCTTGCAAGAGCTGTAATAGCAGATCCAAAAATATTTATTTTAGATGAAGCAACTTCGTCTGTTGATGCATATACTGAGCATTTAATTCAAGATGCAATAATGAAAGTACTATATGGAAGAACTAGCTTTGTCATTGCACATAGACTTTCTACCATAAGAAATGCCAATAGAATTTTAGTGATAAAAAATGGAAAAATCATAGAAGAAGGAAATCACAAAGATCTCATGAAAAAAAGAAGTTATTATTATAATCTATATATCAAACAATTTGTAGAAGAAAAAGGAAAGGAACTTTTAGGAGAATACGAAACATGAAAAATCCTTCAAATGTGGACTGCCCCATGTCAAGTAGACAAGTAATTCTAAATAAAAATTAAGAAATTATAAGTGCTTGATTCCGACATTCAGTGGGAGTCAAGCACTTTAATCTTTTGTGTAAAACCTACTTTTTGGTTGTATTTTACAACTTCAAGAAGAGTTTTTTTATTTTACACAAAATTTTATATGCGGCTTTTATGTGGATTTACCACACAATTTTTTTGGTAAGTTTCCCCTTCAAATCACAACCAATTACTTTTGTTATACCCACAAAATTTCTTTTTCCACCCTATATAATATTTGCACGCTTAACTTTTATTTCTCTCTATTAAAAAATACTCCTTTGTAAACCTTGTAATTTTTATTAATTACATTGTCTACTTAGGAGGTATCATAACAAATATGGATCTTTCAATTAATTTTGAATCTATTTCTTCCTTCTTTCTTAGCACCAATCATTGCATTTCGAACATTTTCAATTATCTTCTCTCCTTCAATACCTGTAAAAAACTTTGAAATTCCAATAGAAATAGTTATATTTATTTTTTTGTCTTCAAAGACAAAATCTTTTTTCATTGTATTTAAAATCTCTTTTGCCAAATTTTTTACAAATTCCAAATCTCTCTCTTTAAGAACTACAATAAATTCGTCTGCAGCAATTCTAATCACATCACTTTTAATTGAACGTTTTTCAAGTACTTCCTTTATTCTTTTTGAAGTTTCAATCAAAACTAAATCACCGGTTTTTCTTCCGTAAGTCTCGTTGATATCAGCAAAACGATCAATGTCTAAATCTAGAATATATCCTCCATCGAGATTTTTCAAAATTTTCATCACTTGACCGCTTTCCATCTCTTTCATAATTTCACCTCCACATAAACTATTCAATTTTAGATTTATTTTTGGAAAAATATTTACATATATTCCGGTTCTTCTGTACTTAGTTGGAGAGACATGAAATGTTTTTTTAAATGTTCTTGAGAATTGTTCATACCCTGAATAACCATATTTTAATGCAATGCTCAAAATACTATCTTTTGTAAAAATTAAATCCTTTGCAGCTAATGACATGCGCCTTTTAATAATGTATTCTTTAACAGTTAAGCCAAACAAATTTTTGAAAATTTTTGAGTAAAGTGAAATTGACATATTGGCACTTTTTGCAATATCTTCAAGATGTATATTTTCAAGGAGATTATTTTCTATAAAATCTATTGAATTTTTAATACATTTAATTATATTTGTCATATAGATCCCTTCCTTATTAACTTTTCAAGAATATTATAAACAAATTTTCAAGTAAAAATATGACTTTTTTTATACAACTAACTTTGTATACAGTTATTTTTAATTTTAAAAACAAGAATAGCACCAAAAGTTGCAAAACAGGCTTTTTCATGTTAACTTATTCTTTTTTGTAAAAAAATACAAATTATACTTGACAAGTTAACTAAGACATGATATCTTTAATTAGGTACAACTAATCAGGAGGTGGCTTTTATGGGGTGCATCTTTTTAAAAATCAAGAAAAACTTCTAAAAAACATAAAAATTAGAAATACTCAAACTCTTCTGCAAGTTCCCACCAATAAAGGTGTAATTTCCTTTGTGATTCCCGCTTTTGCTTTTTTAAAAAAATTTCTTTCAAAACATTTTCCCAATCACTTTAATAATAAAATTCATCTAACTTTTAAGCCCTTCTATTACTGTTGTTGTCACTGATTTTCCTAAATCTAATACAAAAGTAAATATTTTTTATATTGGAGGTGTAAAAAGTATGGAAAACGTTTATGATAGTATAACACATGTTATTGGAAAAACACCTGTAATTAGATTAAACAATATAGAAAATTATTTTAATATTGACAATGAAATTTATATTAAAGCTGAATTTTTGAATCCTGGTGGAAGTATAAAAGATAGAATTGGTAAATATATTCTTGAAAATGCAGAAAGTGAAGGAAAAATTACTAAAGGTACAGTTATTATTGAACCAACATCCGGGAATACTGGCGTTGGATTAGCCTTAATGGCTATAAATAAAGGATACAAAACAGTTTTTACAATGCCAACTAAAGTAAGTATTGAAAAAGAATTACTGTTAAAAGCATTAGGTGCTTTTACTGTTAGAGCTCCAACCAATGTTGCTCCAGATGCTCCTAATTCATATTACAAAATTGCTGAAATTATTAGAAACTTGATAGCAAAAAGGCAAAAGTTTTTAAATGACAATGAACTTTCAGAAATTGTGTCCTTTGTCCAAAATCTTATCAACGAAGAAAAAATAGATGAACTAGAAAACATCCTTTATGAAAAAATCGATAATTCTTATTTTGCATACATACCAAACCAATATTACAATAAATATAATCCTCTCACTCATTACGAAATAACTGCAAGAGAAATTTGGGATCAATTGAATGGCGATATTGATTACTTATTTGCTGGAGTAGGAACTGGTGGTACTATTACAGGAATATCAATGTATTTAAAAGAAATAAGTAATGTAAAAGTTATAGGGGTAGATCCAGTGGGTTCGATTTACAACCTTGTAAAACGAGGAATACCTCTAGAAGAAGCTTTAAAACATGCACACACTTATTTAGTAGAAGGAATTGGAGAAGATATAATCCCAGCTACCGTCGATCTAGAATTAATAGATGACATTGTTGTCGTCAATGATCAAGAGTCTTTTTCCATGACACGATTTCTAGCAAAAAAAGAAGGAATCCTAGTAGGCGGCTCGTCAGGATCTGTATTATTTGGAGCACTTAAATACCTTAAAGGAAATAATATAAAGAATAAAAAAGTTGTTCTAATTTTTCCAGATACTGGAAGAAACTACCTTACTAAGGTATACAACGATGAATGGCTTCGTAAACATAATTTAGAGACCGATGATGAAAAAATATTGGAGGTGTTAAAATGAAATTTCCAACAAGAGCAATTCATGTAGGAGAAATTCCTAAAGAATTTCAATTTGGCGATGCTGTTTCACCTATACATCTCTCTACCACCTATGCAAAAAGCCATATAAGCCAAGTAGAAGATGGATATGTCTATTCAAGAAGTGGAAATCCTACTAGAGATAGTTTAGAAAAGAAATTTGCAGCACTTGAAAATGCTAAATATGGTTTGGCCTTTTCATCTGGCCTGGCTGCTGAAACCACTATACTTTTATCATTGTTAAACAAAGGAGATCACGTTATTGCTTTTGATGATTTATATGGTGGAACTAAAAGACTCTTTAACCACGTTATGAAACGCTTCGGTATTGAATTTAGTTACGTAGATTTTAGAAATATAGAAAACATCGAAAAAGAAATAAAGGAAACAACAAAAATGATATGGATCGAAAGTCCAACAAACCCACTTCTGAAACTCGCAGACATTAAAGAAATTTCAAGTTTAGCAAAAGATAAAGGTATAATTGTTGTTGTAGATAACACCTTCGCAAGTCCATATTTCCAGAACCCCCTTGCTCTTGGGGCTGATATTGTTCTACATAGCATCACCAAATACATCAGCGGCCATTCAGACGTTGTTGGTGGAGCCATTATGTTAAACAATAAAGACATATATGAAAAATTAAAATTTCATCAAAATGCTGTTGGTGCAATATTAGATCCATTTAGCTCCTGGCTAGCTATGAGAGGAATCAAAACACTTTCTGCCAGAATGGAAAAGCACGAAAAAAACGCAATGGAAATTGCTAAATATCTTGAAAATCACCCACAAGTTGAAAAAGTTTACTATCCAGGGTTACAGTCGCATCCCCAGCACGAGCTTGCAAAGAAACAAATGAAAGGTTTTAGTGGCATCCTTTCGTTTGAACTTAAAGGAGGATTAGAAGATGCAATAAAATTTGTTGAAAATCTCGAACTCTTCTTCCTGGCTGAAAGCTTAGGGGGAGTAGAATCATTAATAGAATTACCTGCCCTTATGACTCACTCTTCAATTCCACGTGAAGAACGAATAAAAGTCGGTATAAAAGATTCATTAATCAGGGTTTCTGTTGGAATTGAAGACATAAACGACCTAATTGAAGATTTAGAAAAAGGTTTCAGGGCGGTGAAATTATGACCATCTCAACTAATGAAATAAGAAAATTCTTAAAGCAACTTTCTTTCGATGAAAAATCAATAAATGAATTTGTAAAACAAATAAGTTATTTTGAAGGTGAAGCAGAAATAAGAGACGATATTGTTAGAAGTTATCTTAACAACAAGTGTATTGAGGTAATTACAAATGAAATTGTTAATGAACTTTTAAAGATAAACAAGCACGAGCTAACAGTTCTAGATGTTGCTGCTGGGTCAGGATTCTTTACCGAAAAAGTTAAAACAAAACTAGAAAAAATTGGGATAAAAATTAACCTTTTTGCACTAGATATAACACCTAATATGTTACAAAATATTCAAAGAAATGGAATTCCTATAGTTTGGGGAGTGGCTGAAAAAATAAAAGAATCTATTAAGATATTTAATGAACACTATGGCACAAAAATTCCAGATAAATTTGACGCAATTTTTTCAACACTTGCTTTTCACCACTTTATTGAACCTGAAAAAGTGCTAAAAAGCATGAAAGAAGTTTTAACTGAAAATGGAAAAATCATTATAATAGATGTGCTCAAACACAGTTATACAGAGTTTACTGAAACACTAAAAGATACACACCTGGGATTTTCAAAAGAGGAAATCAAGGCAATGGGTTCAAAATTGTTTAAAGAAGTCAAAGTTGATAAAATGGAAGCATATTGTAGAGTCGAAGATAAAAAAGTAAATCTTTATAAAGCAACTTTCAAATAAAAAATTTTAAAAAAGAATTCCTGTAAGGAAAAATAGAGGTTGAAAAAATATCGCCTCCTGATAATATATAATTAACCACACACAAAAACCAGGAGGCGATACGGATGGAACA
>NZ_JAIHAP010000010.1:0-44449 GCF_020054775.1 Thermosipho sp. (in: thermotogales)
AAAAAATATGTCATTGAATTAAAAGTTGGTGATATATTTGAATCACCTGAAGAATTATTTTCAAAGCTTGGTTATGAAAGAGTATATAATGTTACGGAAGGCGGTCAATTTTCAATACGTGGAGATATAATAGATTTTTATGGTCCTAACGAAGTACCAACTCGTATTGAATTATTTGATAATTTAATTGAAGATATTAGACATTTTGATCCTTCTACTCAAAAAAGTATTAGAAAAATTGAAAAAGCTCTTATACTTCCAGCAAGAGAATATATAGAACCAGTTATTCATGAAACAATGATTGGCGAAAAATACAATGGAACTTTTTTAGATTATAATGTCGAATTTCAAATCTTTAATAAACCTAAAGTAATAGAAAGTTTTTCAAAAAAAGAAAGAGAAATAAGACAACTAATTATGGATCCTAATCTTAGACAAAATTATATAAGATATTCAGGAATAGATTTTAAGGAAATAATAAAAATTGCAAAAGAAATTGATTTAAATTCAGACATACAAAAATCAAAAATCGATGAAAAAAAGGAAGAAGAAATTAATAGCCTTCCCGTATTATCTGAAGATGAATTTAATATTGGAGACATTGTAGTTCACAAAGAATATGGAATTGCTAAATTTGTAGGTACCACCAAGATTACTCAAAAAGATTTAGAAAGAGAATTCTTAATTTTACAATTTAACGACTCTAAGCTTTTCGTACCTACAGACAGATTAGATTTAGTACAAAAATATATAGGAACAAATGAAAATGTAACTCTGGATAATCTAAAGAAAAATAATTGGTCAAAAAGAGTTAAAAAGGCAAAATCACAAATTGAAAAAATTGTAAAAGAAATACTCAGAATAAATGCACTTAGAAAAAATACTAAGGGAATTTCTTTACCAGGCGATAGTGAACTTGAAAAAGAATTTGCTAAGACATTCCCTCATATTGAAACTCAAGACCAATTAAAAGCTATACAAGAAGTCTCAGAAGACCTTTCTTCTGAGAAAAATATGGATAGATTACTCGCAGGAGATGCAGGATATGGCAAAACAGAAGTTGCAATGCGGGCTGCTTTTAAAGCTGCCATTTCCGGAAAACAGGTAGCTGTTTTAGTCCCAACCACAGTACTTGCCCGTCAACACTATGAAAACTTTAAAAAAAGGTTTGAACCATTTGGAATAAACGTTGAATTATATGACAGTTCTCTTACAAAAAAACAAAAGGATGAAGTAAAACAAAAAATTGAAACAGGAATTACTGATGTAGTTATTGGAACACACGGCTTATTAAAATCAATAAAATTTTCTGATCTTGGGCTTTTAATAATAGATGAAGAACAAAAATTTGGAGTTCAACAAAAAGAAGCCTTAAAAAAATTAAGGATAAACGTTAATATACTTTCAATGAGTGCAACTCCTATTCCTAGAACTTTACACATGGCGTTAAGTGGTATAAAAGACATGTCTGTTATTAAAACACCACCTTTTGGAAGAAAAAACATACAGGTTTATGTAAATACTTACGATGAAAAAATAATCAGACAAGCTATAATGAGAGAAATTAATAGAGGCGGTCAGGTTTTATATGTACATAATAGAGTTAATGATATAGAAGATGTAGCTAAAAAGTTAAAAGAAATAGTTCCAGAAGTATCTATAGATATTGCAAACGGTCAAATGCCAAAAAAGAGAATGGAAAAAGTAATCGAAGAATTTTACCATGGAAAATTAGATGTTCTTGTCGCAACATCAATTATCGAAAATGGCGTAGACATTCCTAATGCAAATACACTAATTGTAGATGATGCACATAGATATGGACTCGCTCAGCTTTATCAATTAAGAGGTAGAGTTGGTCGCTCAGATAAAAGAGCTTTTGCATATTTTTTTCATCCTTCAAAAATAAATAAAGTAGCCAAAGAACGATTAAAAGCAATTAAAGAAATTATGGGACCAGGTAGTGGTTTTCAAATAGCACTTAAAGATATGGAAATCAGAGGAATTGGAAATATTCTTGGACTTGAACAGCATGGATTTATAAACGATATTGGTTTTCACTACTACTTTGAAATACTAGAAGAAGTACTAAACAAAGAATACGGAAAAATCACTAATGAAATTAAAACAGAAATAATTGGTCTAAAAGGTTCAATTATAATACCAGAAGAGTATATTGCAAATCCAATAGAAAGACTTAGAATATATCGTAGAATATCTTCATTTGAAAATGAACAAATGATTTTTGATTTAATTGATGAATTAAATGATCGCTTTGGAAAAGTTCCACAAAGTGTTATAAACTTACTAAAGTACGCAAGGATGCGTATAATTGCTTCTAAATTATCTATTAATAAGATAGAATTATATGAAGATAATATAGTAGTTTATACCAGCAAAAAAATTAATTTTAGTCTACCAAACATTTACAATGAAAAAGAGAAAGCATATATTATCTATTCAACAGAGGAAGAATTTATAAACGAAATTGAAAAATTATCAAAATCATAAATTCTAAAGTTTTATGGTAAAATTGGTTTAAGTCTAATAAATAGAGGTGAATGCTATGCCAGAATTTTCCAATCCATTTTCATCATTAAAAAATGATAGAAAACTTTCACATGAAGAATTAGTTAGAGCTATTCGATACATGATTGCAGCAGAATATGAAGCAATTCAGTTATACACTCAACTTGCTGAATCAACAGATAACCAACTTGCAAAAGAAGTTTTATATGACATAGCAAATGAGGAAAAAGTGCATGCTGGCGAATTTTTAAGACTTCTGAAAGAATTATCTCCAGATGAAGAACAATTCTATTTGGAGGGTGCTAAAGAAGTTGAAGAAGAAATAAAGAAATTAAAAGAGAAAAAATAAAGGATATCCCAAGTCTAACCTTGGGATATCCTTTTTCTCATTGAATTTATACTATCAATAATTGCACTTGCTCTTTTCTCACCAATACCTTCAACTTCCTTTAAAGCAGAAAAATCTGCATTACTCAAAGAGAACACATTCCCAAACGCCTTTACCACATTGTGAGTAATTGTCATTGGAATTTTTGCAACATTTCTTAACAACCTATAACCTCTAGATTGAACATGATAATCATTTAATTGGTTTATGTTAGCTATATCTTCATATCCCAAAAGTCTGGCAGTTGAAATAGGTTTTCTTTCTTTATACCCCTTTAAAACTTCTAGAATTTGCATTGCTTCGTCTTCTTCATCAATATCTTCTTTAGAATAATCAAGGATCAAATTTTTTAATATATCTTCCATTTCGACAATTATTTCTAACAATTGCATTGATGCAAGTCTTCCTTCAACACCAAGTTCAATAACATACGGCTCAACTTCTTCTTTTATCTTCAAAATTTCAATCCCTTTATTGATAATTTCTACAACATCAATTAGATTAACTCTATTTTCAATCTCTAAAACATCCAAATTTAAAATCATCTTATCAAAATTCTGTCTATACTTTTCTAATGTATTTAAAGCTTGATTAACCCGTGTAATTAAAAAATTAATATCGTTAATAATATATTTATAACTTCCGTAGTAAAGACTAATAACATTTCTTCTTTTTGAAACTGCTATTGTAAGCTCACCCAGCTGTTTGGCGACTCTTTCGGCTGTTCTATGCCTTGTTCCTGTTTCACTAGTTGGTATACTTGGGTCTGGTACAAGATGTACATTTGCTCCTAATATCTTAGTTACATTATCATCGATTATTATCGCTCCATCCATTTTTGCAAGTTCATATAACTTTTCTGGTAAAAATGGGATTTCTAATTTAAATCCAGCCTGAAAAATATCAGAATATTTTTCATATTTTTCTTCTGAAATAAAAACAATTAAGGCTCCAAAATTTGCTAATACTATGTCATCAAGCGCCTTTCTTAATTTTGTTCCTGGAGCAAGAAGTTTTATTTTTGAAATTAACTCCTGTGGAATACTCAATTTATTAACCCCCATTTAACAATTTCTTATCTAAAAAATATTATATCATATCAATAAACGAAAAAAAGGCCCCAATTTATTAAATTGGAGCCTTAAAAATTTACTTATTAATCTTCACATTATTTTTTTACCATATTCAAAAAATATTCGTGAATTCTTGTATCTTCAGTCAATTCTGGATGAAATGATGCTACAAGAACATTATTCTGCCTTAATAGCACTGGACTATCCATATAAGTTGCTAAAACTTCAACATTCTCACCGTAATCTACTACCTTAGGCGCACGTATAAAAATTGCATTAAATGTTTTTTCAAATCCTTTTACCTCAATCTGTTCTTCAAAACTATCAACTTGTCTACCATATGCGTTTCTTTCCACCTTAATATCAATTACTCCTAGAGAGTCTTGAGGGAAGTTTACAACTTCTTTTGAAAGTAAAATCATTCCAGCACATGTACCAAATACCGGAAATCCTTCTTTAATTTTTTGTTTAAGCTTTTCATATAAGTTAACCATTTTCATAATTCTAATCATTGTAGTTGATTCACCACCAGGAATAACTAAACCATCAACTTCATCTAACTCTTCAGGTTTTCTTACTACCTTAACATCTACTCCAAGTTTTTCAAGCATAACTTTATGTTCCCTAAAATCTCCTTGGATCCCAGAAACGCCTATTTTCAACTTTTACCAACCCCTCTCTTGGAGCTTTACATCAAGTTCTTCTATCTCTAAACCTTCCATTGGTTGCCCAATATCTTCAGAAATTTTTAACAACATTTCTGGATCATTCCAGTAAGTAACAGCCATAACAATTGCTTTTGCCATTTTTGCTGGATCTTTCGATTTGAATATTCCACTTCCAACAAAAACTCCATCGGCACCAAGCATCATCATTAATGCTGCATCTGCTGGAGTTGCAACACCACCTGCGGCAAAATTAACAACAGGAAGTCTTCCTAATTCTTTAACTTTTGCTACCAGATTTACAGGAGCACCAATATTTTTTGCAAAAGTGACCAATTCTTCATCAGGCATATTTTGAACCATTCTTATCTCATCCATTACAGTTCTCATATGCTTCACAGCTTCAACAACGTTTCCTGTGCCTGCTTCTCCCTTCGTTCTTATCATTGCAGCACCTTCAGCAATTCTTCTTAATGCTTCTCCCAAGTTCCTTGCTCCACAAACAAATGGAACTTTAAAATCCCATTTGTTTATATGATACTTATCATCTGCTGGAGTTAAAACTTCAGATTCATCAATAAAGTCTACTCCTAAAGCTTCTAATATTCTTGCTTCTGCAATATGACCAATTCTAACTTTAGCCATTACAGGGATAGAAACTGCTTCCATAATCTCTTTAATTTTACTAATGCTAGCCATTCTTGCAACGCCACCAGCTTTTCTAATGTCTGCCGGAACCCTTTCAAGTGCCATAACTGCAACTGCACCAGCTTCTTCTGCTATTTTTGCTTGCTCTGCAGTTGTAACATCCATTATTACTCCACCCTTAAACATTTCAGCAAAACCTTCTTTTACCATCCATGTTCCCTTTTGTGTCATTTAAAACACCTCCGTATAATTAAATTATTATTGTCTCAGTATATTCACCAAATACTTCTCTTAAAGCATTACTAATTTCACCAACAGTAGCATAAGCTTTAACTGCTTCTAAAATATACGGCATTAAATTTTCATCACTCGATGCGGCCTTTTTTACATTATTTAAAACCTTTTTAACCTTTTCATTGTCTCTTTTTACTTTTAGTTTCTTTAATTTTTGTTTTTGCTTTTCTTCTAATTCTGGATCAACCTTTAACACTTCTTTTTGAGAAAGATCTTCTTCAATTTGGAATTTATTTACACCTACAATTATATCCTCTCCATTTTCAATTGCTAGTTGTGCTTTATATGCACTCTCATGTATTTCTTTTTGTATATAACCCATTTCAATTGCTTTTACCATTCCACCCATCTGATCAATCTTCTCAATATATTCCATTGCCCTTTTCTCTATCTCACTAGTCATAGCTTCAATTGCATAAGAGCCTGCAAGTGGATCAATTGTGTCTGCTACACCAGATTCGTATGCAATTATTTGTTGAGTTCTAAGTGCTATTCTTACAGATTCCTCAGTTGGAAGTCCTAAAGCTTCATCATAACTATTTGTATGTAGAGATTGAGTACCACCTAAAACTGCAGCTAAGGCCTGAATTGTAACCCTTACAATATTATTCATTGGCTGTTGAGCTGTTAACGTCGAACCACCTGTTTGAGTATGGAATCTCAAAAGCATTGCTTTAGGATTTGTAACGTTAAATCTTTCCTTCATTATTTTTGCCCAAAGTCTTCTTGCTGCTCTAAACTTTGCAATTTCTTCTAAGAAGTTATTGTGTGCAGCAAAGAAGAAAGATAGCCTTTGACCAAAAACATTTGGATCTAATCCTGCCTTTATTGCAGCTTCTACATAAGCTATAGCATCAGCTAAAGTAAATGCAACTTCCTGAACTGCAGTTGCACCTGCTTCTCTTATATGATAACCACTAATGCTTATTGGATTCCATTTAGGCATGTTTTTAGAACAGAAATCAAAAATATCAGTAATAATTCTCATTGAAGGTTGTGGTGGAAATATATAAGTTCCTCTCGCAATATATTCTTTTAATATGTCATTTTGTATAGTACCTGAAAGTTTTTCCATTGGCACACCTTGTTTTTCAGCTACTGCAATATACATAGCAAGTAAAATTGCTGCAGTACTATTAATTGTCATTGAAGTACTAACTTTATCCAATGGAATTCCATCAAAAAGAACCTCCATGTCTTCAAGAGAATCTATTGCAACACCAACTTTTCCAACTTCACCTTCTGCCATTGGATCATCAGAATCATATCCAATCTGTGTTGGAAGATCAAATGCAACTGAAAGTCCCATTTGTCCTTGTTCTAAAAGATATTTATATCTCTTGTTTGATTCTTCAGCGGTTCCAAAACCTGCATATTGCCTCATTGTCCAAAATCTTGCACGATACATTGTTGGCTGAACACCACGCGTATATGGAAACATTCCTGGAAAACCTAACTCTTTTTCATAATCAAGTTCTGCAACATCTAATGGGGTATACAACCTTTTAATTTCATATCCTGATGTAGAAGTAAATTTTTCCTTTCTTTCCGGAAACCTTTGTACAGCTTTCTCAACATTTTGTTGATACTTTTCCATTCCCTGTTTTATCTTTTCCAATTTTTCTTTTTCAAACATCATTTAACCCCCTCATTGCTTACTATTTCCAACATTATTATCTTACATCTTTCTCAATCTGTCTATAACTATTCAAATACTTATTCCTAAGCATAATCGCGTCCTCTTCACTAAGCGTTGAAAATTTGCCAATATTCAAAGCATATAAATATATTTCAGCTGTTTTTTCACAAACTAAACTTGCAGTTAAAGCTTCTTTAATATCTACACCTACGGTAATAAGTCCATGATTCTTAAGCAAAACAGCATTATTATTTCCAAGTGCTTTTACAACATTTATGGCTAAATCTTGGGTACCAGCAAGTGCATATTCGGCTACCAATATTTTTGAACCTAATATCATAACAGAGTCCTCTATTAATGGAGGGATATAATCTGCAACCAATGAAACTGTTGTTGAAAAAATGGGGTGAGTATGAACAATTGCATTAACATCTTCGCGAGTTCTATAAATTTCTAGATGAGTTGGAAGCTCTGATGAAGGCTTTAAGCCTCCAAGATGATTCCCTCTTAAATCTACAACGCTTATCATATCTTCAGTTAAGATATCATAAGGAATTCCAGAAGGGGTTATATATATTTTATCTTCATATCTTATAGATATATTACCCCATGTTCCTTTTACTAAACCATTTTCAACAATAAATTTTGAAGCTTCTAATATTTTCTTTTTCATCCTCTTCCTTTAAACCTCCCACCAGTATTATTTAGGCCTTCAATACCACCATAGCCTTTTAAAGCCTTCTCACCTAATTTTATATTCTTTGCTTGAACTCCTAGTTGTTCCATCATTTCTAAAATCTTATTCTTTCTTTGTTTATCTTTTTCTAATATCAATTTTGCAAGTTCTTCACTTATACCTTTTTTTAAAAGATTTTCTCTCTTCTCGAGAAGTTCATTTAGTAACTGAAAATTCTCTTCCTCTATAGCTTTATCAATCATTTCCTCAATCTTTATAATTTCTTCATCTGCCAATTTATTACCTCCCAATTTTTTTCAAGTTTAGAGTAATATTCATTCATACTCATATCAAAAATAGGATCCACAAAATCTTTTGCAATTTCATACATGGGAGCTATGAAAAAATCTCTATTTTTGAAATCATAATGAGGAATCTTAAGATTTTCATTTTCTACAACCAAGTTTCCATAAAATAATATATCAATGTCTATATTTCGCGGTCCCCACTTTATTTCTCGTTTTCTCTTCATTATCCTTTCTATTTCCATAATTGTATTTAATAATTCAAATGGAGATAAATCAGTGTCAACCTCTACTGCTATATTAAAAAAATCATCCTGCTCAAGATAGCCGTAAGGTTTTGTTATATATATACTTGAAACTCTTAAAATGTTTATTCCAAAGTTTTCGATATATTCTAAGGCTTTCTTTAAATTTTCTTCTCTATTTCCTATATTACTACCAAGGCCTAAAAATATCTTTCCTTTAATTTTTTCAAGAACTACCATAGAATTTGCAAACTTATCATGAGAAAGTGCAATATGACAAAAATTAAATCCTTTAAAATCTTTATGCATAACAAAATAGGGCTTCCCGTTTTTGTTATTTAAAAAAGAAATATCTTTAAATGAATTGTTAGATATTCCAGTACCAATTGCTTTAAAAAATGCTTCCTTTAGAGAAAAACGCCCAGCAAGATATTGGGCGTTTAATTTTTTGTTCTCTTTTTCTATATCTGTTAAAATTCTATCAACAAGTTTTAGATCAAACCTATTTATCTCTACAATATCATTTCCCAAACCTACAATCAAACAGGATAACCTCCCCCAAGTTCATCAACAAGCTGAAGATCAACTTTAATTTTTTCTTGATACTTATTATATAAATATTTTCTTCCTACTTCTCCAAGTAAAATATAAATTAATAACTCCTCATCAGTTTCTGCTAAAACCCCAATTTCTTTCCTTGCTCTTTCAACCTCAGGTTCAATTAAATCGGCTGGTCTACAATCTATTGGTTTCTCATCACCAAGAATTTTCTTCTTGAGTTCTTCGTCAATTGGTGCAGGTGGTTTTCCATACATTCCTTTAACATAGTTTTTTACTTCATTAGTCACTTTCTTGTACCTTTCACCTGTTAGAACATTTAAAACTGCTTGAACACCTACAATTTGACTTGTAGGAGTTACAAGTGGTGGATAACCTAAATCTTTTCTTACTCTTGGAATTTCATTTAAAACTGCTTCAAGTTTATTTAGCATTTTTTGTTCTGATAGCTGTTTGACAAGATTTGAATACATACCACCAGGAACTTGCGAAACTAAAATTCTATAATCTATGCTTTTCATCATAACATCATAATCTTTATGCTTTTCTCTAACTGCTTTAAAATGCTCAACTAAAACTGATATTTTCTTCCAATCTATATCAGGTAAATTTCTATATTCCCTTACAGCATAATACATTGCTTCAAACGGTGGTTGAGATGTTCCAAGAGCAAATGGAGATAGTGCCGTATCTAAATAATCTGCCCCCGCTTCAACTGCAGCTAGATAATTCAAATCACCGAGCCCTGCTGTACAATGAGTATGTACTTCAACTGGTACATTAAATCTCTTTTTTAACTCACTAACTAGTTCAAACGAAAATTTTGGAGTTAAAAGCCCTGCCATATCTTTAATACAAAGCGAATTAACGCCTTTTTCAACTAACTGTTGAGCATAATTAAGATAATACTCAAGTGTGTGAACAGGACTAATTGTATAAGAAATCGCACCTTGAACATGAGCACCATTGGCTAAAGCAATTTCAATACTTTTTTCCAAATTTCTAATATCATTCAGTGCATCGAAAACCCTAATTTTGTCTACTCCGTTCTCAATTGCTTTTTTGACAAACAATTCAACTACATCATCAGCATAATGTCTGTAACCTACAAGATTTTGACCTCTTAACAGCATTTGAGTCTTAGTTTTTTTCAAATGTGATTTGATAGTTTTTATTCTTTCCCATGGATCTTCATTTAAGAATCTTACACACACATCAAAAGTAGCTCCGCCCCAGACTTCCATCGCCTCAAATCCTAAATCATCCATGTCATTCAAGGCTGGGAGCATATCATTAATACTCATTCTTGTCGCAATAAGTGATTGGTGACCATCTCGTAATGTCGTATCTACAAACATCTTTATTTCTCTCCTTTGTCTTCCTCAAAAGTTAGTTTTCTTGCCACTTTCTTTAATACTGAAAATTCAAGTTCATCTCCCTCTTTTATATCATCAAAATTTTCAAGTTTTATTCCACACTCTTGAGGTGCATCAACTCTTTTTACATCTTGTTGATAATGCTTTAAAGATTCTATCTTTCCTTCATAAACTAGTTTACCACTTCTGTAAACTTTAACAAGCCCATCTTTCTCCACATAACCTTCAATCATTTGAACACCCGCTATGGAGCCAACTTTTTTTATCTTAAATACCTTTTTAATTTCTCCACGACCAGTTATTTCTTCAATTTCTTCTGGCTCTAACATACCTTCTAGTGCTGCTTGTAATTCCTCTATTAGTTTATATACAATCGTGTATGTTTTAATTTGAATACCTTCAGCTTCAGCCATTTTTCTTGCTTGACTGTCTGCCTTAACCCTAAAACCAAGAATAATTGCATCTGATGCAGTAGCTAACATAACATCACTTACAGTAATTGAACCAACACCAGAGTGAATTATATTTATACTAATTTCTTCACTCCGCAATTTATTTATAGCACCAGATAATGCCATTAGTGAACCTTGAGTATCTGCCTTTAAAACCAATCTCAATTCTTTTCTCTCAGATTGTTCCATCATCTTCAAAATTTCTTCCAATTTCATATGTCTTTTTCTTCTAAGTTCTTTCTGTTCAATTTCCCTTATCTTTTCAGAAATTTCCCTTGCTTTATCAAGTGAATCAACACTATATACTATTCCATGAGAATCTGGTAGTTCTTCAAACCCAACTATCATAACTGGAGTAGATGGTCCAGCTTCTTTTATTCTCTTTCCCTGATCGTTAACAAGAGCTTTTACTTTTCCCATTACTTTTCCTGAGATTATATAATCACCAATCTTTAAAATACCATCTTTAATTATCACGTTTGCAACTGGTCCAAAACCTTTGTCAAGTTTTGATTCAATAGTTACAGCTCTAACAGGTCCATCAGGAATTCCCTTAATTTCTTGCATTTCAGCAACTAAAAGGATCATTTCAAGTAATGTATCAACATTTTGACCTTTCTTTGCAGATATTGGAACAACTATTGTATCTCCACCCCATTCCTCTGGAATGAGATTTAGTTTGTTTACAAGTTCTTGCTTAGTTTTTTCAACATTTGCATTTGGCTTATCAATTTTATTAATTGCAACTATAATTGGAACATTTGCAGATTTTGCATGGTTATATGCTTCAATAGTCTGAGGCATTACACCATCATCAGCAGCAACAACTAAAACAACTATATCAGTAGCCTGAGCACCACGTGCTCTCATTTCTGTAAAAATTTCGTGTCCTGGTGTATCAATAAACGTAATTTTCTTGCCATTAACTTCAACTTGATAAGCACCAATGCTCTGGGTAATACCACCCTCTTCTCTTTCAGCTACTCTTGTATTTCTTATATAATCAAGTAATGTTGTTTTACCATGGTCAACGTGACCCATTACTGTAACTACTGGTGGTCTTTCTTTCAAATTTTCGGGATTTTTGTATTTTTCTTCAAAGTATTTTTCTATCTCAATTAAAGGATTTTCTATAACTTCTTCTTTTTCCTCAGTTTCAAATGAAATCCTTACATCGTACATTCTGGCAATTTTTTTCGCAAGTTGCAGATTGAGCGACTGACCTGGTTTCAGGATTTCACCTTTCATAAAAAAGTCCTGTATAATCCTGTTTTGTGGAATTCCAATTTTTTCAGCAAATTTGTCCAATTTTAGATCTTCTTCAGTTATTTTTACTGAATTTTTCTTTTTGTTTGTTTGTAACTTTTCTAAAGAACCTTCTTTGTTTTTAAAGTGTTTCCCATTAACTTCTTCATCAATTTCCTCATATTCTTCATACTCTTCAATAAGTTCCTCTTCTTCCTCTTGGGTTCCATACATTTCAAGAAGAAGATTAACTGTTTCTTCATCAATATAACTCATGTGACTTTTTATCTCTATTCCCAGTTCATGTAACTCCTTCATCAATTCTCTTGTATCCATTTCTAGTTGTCTTGCAAGCTCATATACTCTTAATCGAGCCAATAGAATCACCTCCAAAACCTTTCTCTACTTCTGCTTCGTCTTTTTCATAAATTCATGCTCCTTTTCAATTTCAACTATCAAATCTGATAGTTTCCATTCTAAATTAGTTGGAGTCGTCGTTGCAAAAATCAGCTCCTTTTCTGGAAAATTATCTTTCAATAACTTTATTAATTTAAATAATTCATCTCTCTTTTCAAAACCATGTATAATTAAAAAAGCCTTTTCTTTCATACATTTCCTTCCTTTCTATAACTTTAAATTTTTCAAAGAATTTTGTGCTTTAACTATTGAACGTATGACTTCACTAATCGTATTAAATTCCTTAGAAGTTTCACCTAAAATTTCCACTGCATTTGACAACAATTTATATTCATTTTCCAAACTTTCACTCGTATCTTCATACAATTTTTTGGAGCTTACTAACACCTGAATATTCTTTTTCATATAATTTAATGCTTCGCTTAATGAATTTTGCACTGCACTAAATAATCCCTCTATTTGTTTTAACGAATTAATAGATTCATTTACAGAATTTGAAATCTCAGAAATTATCTTTGAAATATTAGCGGATGTTTCTTGTGATTCTTCAGCCAACTTTTGAATTTCAGATGCTACAACAGAAAATCCTTTTCCATATTCTCCTGCTCTTGCAGCTTCAATAGATGCATTTAATGCCAATAAATTTGTTTGTTTTGCAATCCTCTGTATAGCTTTTACAAGCTCTTCTACTTTTGAAAATTTTTCAAAAGTTTCTGATGTTTTACCTATTGTATCTTTAAATTTTAATGAAACATTATCAACATCTGTTCCAAGACTTTTTAAATCATCATTAATTTTCTGATTAACTTCTGTAGCATATTCTACGTTTTCAACTATACTTTTACTTTCTTTTGAAAAACTCTCAAGAAGCTTAAAAATATTATCATTTAATTCTTCAAATCTACTGGTAATCTTTTCTATATCATCTTTTATATCATTTATCCTTGAAACTAATACTTCATCCAACTGTGCCATAAAAGATAACATCAAATTCTGTACATAAAAAGCCGATGATAAAGTATTTAAAGTTTTTTCATCTATTTTCATATCTATCATCTCCCGTAAAATTGTTCAATTATATCGCTACCACATTTCAATGTCTTAAACCAGTTCAAAAATTCTTTGGCAACACTTTCTTTTAAAACGGCACCATGCTGTGGAGCAATCATATCAATTTCATATTCTGATACTCTATCAACCCAAATCTTACAAGCAGCATTTGAAGTCATATATCTTTTATGAAAACCTTCCATTGCACTTACTAGATTTTTAAAGTCGCCTTCATATATTTGCACCCTTTGACTAAATGGTAGTAAAGAAACCCCTATATCACCGCTAAATAATATTTTAGAGATTGGATCATAGACATTAAAGTGACCTGGGGCATGCAAAAAATGTGCCGGAACAAAATCAAGTGTATATCCAGAAAATCTAACCCCCTTTTCTCCTCTATCCTTTAGTCCAACTATTCTGTTTTTATCAAAAACGCCAAAATGTGGTAAAAATCTTATCCAAAGTTCTGAAATATAAATTTTTGCTCTGCTTGCTATTGTAAGCCACATCGTTATTCCAGAGGAAACATCAGGGTCTTGGTGCGAATAAAATATTCCTTCTATATTTTCAGGAGCAATAATTTCAGATACATTTGCAAGCACCCTTGGAAAAACATGAGCTCCACCTGGATCTAATAAAAAACCTTTATTTTCATGGATAATTAAATATTGATTAGTTGGAACCATATTTGGATCCTCTGTCTCTTCCCAACCAAGAAGGTAATATTTATGCTTGCCATCATCATATAAACAAATATTATTCATACTTTTTACCCCCTTTACTATTTATTATACTACTATTTATTATACCAGAAAAATAAACATTTTTCAGTTTTTTAGAACTATAAAAAATATTAACAATACAAACTTTCATATTTATAAAGATTTAAGGTTATTAACTTTATTTTTACTTGAAATCTATTACACAATGTTATAGAATAAGATGCTAAATGAATTGTTAATATATAGATAAGGAGGTTGATCATGGAAAAATCACAGGAAAGGTTAATACTTTTAACAGGATTGTTTACTGCCGTCATTATCATCTCAAACATAATAGCAGGAAAACTAGTTAATATTGGCCCATTTGTTATCACTTTATCAGTTTTAATTTATCCACTTAGCTTTGGAATATCTAATATAATATTTGAAGTTTATGGAGCTAATATGGCAAAAAAGGTTATCAAAGTTGGATTTTTAGCCTCACTTATTTTAGTAATATATTCATATTTAGTAATATTTTATCCACCATCAAATATTTTTGACAAAAATAATGCTTATATAACAGTTTTCAATTCAACTCCAAGAATAATATTAGCAAGCTTTTTAGCTTATCTTTCAGCACAATATACTAATATTTGGGCTTTTAACTTACCTAAAAAACTATTCAACTATGAAAATATTACTTTTAGAAATGCTTTTTCAATGATAATCACTCAATTTGTAGATTCTATAGTTTTCGTTGTAGTATCCTTTTTTGGCTCATATGATCTTAACGTATTGTTTAATATGATATTATCACAGTATATAGTAAAGCTAGCTCTATCAATTTTCAATAGTCCAATAATAAATATGAGCGTTAAAAAAATTAAAAATGAATTTGCTTTCGAAGAATAATACGCAATTAATTGGTTTTTTCTAAAATAATAATTCTCTAGAAAAGTGAATATTATTTTGGAATAAAGGTGCCTATTTGGCTTAAAAGGGAAGCTGGTGAAAATCCAGCGCGGCCCCGCCACTGTAACCGAGGACGAAATCCACAGTATGCCACTGGGAAGTATTCCTGGGAAGGCGTGGAGAGTAGGATGATTCGGAAGTCAGGAGACCTGCCTTTATTCCAAAACGTTTCTCAATCTCGAGGGAAGATTGAGAAAAAATTTTTTATTTCAATACTTTGGAGGTGAGATAGTGAAAATTCATGAGTTTGTTGGTAAAAAACTTTTAAAAGAAGCAGGGAATGAAACACCAAATGGCTATGTAATTAAAAACTCAGACAGTCTACAAGTAAAATTTCTTCCAGCAGTTTTAAAAAGTCAAGTCCTTGTTGAAAGCAGAATGAAAGCAGGTGGAAATTTGCAAACACAAAAGACGAATTTTTCACCAATACATAAAATCTATTAGAAAAAGATATCCATGGTGAAAAACCTTATGCAATTCTTGTTGAAGAAAAAATAAATATTAAACAGATATAAAAATTCTTTTCTCAGAAAGTGGTGGTATAGAAATTGAAAACAATAAAAATAATATTTTAAATCTAAACATAAATGATTATAAAAAGCTGCCTGATAAATTTCACGATATTGTTATTAGCTATATAAATTATTTATTGAAAAAGAATTGACTCTTCTTGAAATTAATCTTCTTGCAGAAGATGAAAATGGCAAGTTAATCGCGCTTGATTGTGTAATGCATCTTGATGACAATGCATTATTTAGACAAAAATGGGCTCAAGAATTTGTAAATGATTAATATCCATTTCATTTTGTAAAATTAGATGGTGATATTGGCAGTATCGGTTGTGGAGCTGGAATAGTTATGGCAACAATGGATGCAGTAAATCTATATTGTGGAAAACCTGCCAACTTTTTGGATCTTGGTGGTGGAGCAAATTCAAATATAACTTTAGAAGCAATGAGATCACTAAAATCACTAAATGTATAAAAATCATAATGAATATATTTGGTTGTATTACAAAATGCGACGAAATAGCAAAAGCAATCGTAAAATTCAAAAACGAAAATAAAAATGTTCCTATACTTGTAAGAATTACCGGACCCAATGAAAACGAAGCCAAACGAATATTAGATGAAAATAACATAGCTTATTTTGATGATATGTACGAGATGATTAAATTGCAATAAGGGGAAGTATCATGATTAATGGAAATGAAAAAGTCTGTGCTCAAGGTATTACTGGAAAATATGGTAAATTTCACACAAAAAAATGATTGAATATGGAACAAATATAGTTTGTGGAGTTTCAAAAAACAATAAAGTAACAAATATTGAAAATATTCCTGTTTTTGATAACATGTTCGAAGCTGTAAAAAAATATAAATGTGATACTAGCGTGGTTTTTGTTCCGACCCTTTATGCTAAAAGTGCTATATTTGAAGCCATTGATTCAGGAATTAAAAAAATCATCACAATAACTGAGCACATTCCAATTCACGATATGATCGAAATATATAAAAAAGTAAAAGAGAAAAATATAACATTTGTAGGTCCAAATTGTCCAGGAATTATTCTTCCAGGAGTAAGTAAAATTGGAATAATGCCATCATCAGATTTCAAACCTGGAGATATAGCAATTATTTCAAAAAGTGGTACTCTAATGTACGAAGTATCCAATTACCTTTCAAAAAAATCCACTGGTATTAAAATTGCAATTGGATTAGGCGGTGATCCAATAATTGGAATTTCAATAGATGAAGCTTTAGAATTTGTTACGCATTTAAATCCAAGAAAAATTGTTATCATCAGTGAAATAGGCGGTAATGATGAAATAATAGGTATAGAAAAATTTCTAAAAAAAGGTTATAATGCTAATATACAGGTCTTTTTTTGCCGGAAGAACTGCTCCAAAAGGCAAAAGAATGGGACATGCAGGTGCTATTATCGAAGGCTATGAAGGTTCAATAGAGTATAAAGAAAACAAATTAAATAATATGGGGATTTTCGTTGCTAAATATATAGAAGAATTATTGGAGGGGTAAAATGAGCAATCCATTTTTTCTATTATTCATCTCAATTTTAAGTGGATTATTGCTTGGAAAAATTCAATTTAAAAACTTTAAACTAGGTGCTTCAGGTACACTTTTTGCTGGTCTTTTTTTTGGCTGGCTATTTCCATTGTTTATAAACTCTCAAAAAGAATTAATTAATATTCAAAATACTTTAAACACGTTTTTTAATTTCTCACTCATTTTATTTGTATCTTCAATAGGCCTAATTGCTTCAAGAGATATTAAAAAAATTCTCAAAACTCACGGCTTTAAATTTATAATTTTGGGTTTTTTAATAACTTTTTCAGGATTTATTTCAACATTACTTTTTACCTACTTTACCAATTTAAACAACCTCAATTTGTTAGGAGTTTTTTCTGGTAGTATGACAAGCTCACCTGGTCTAGCTAGTGCACTTGAAAGCATAAAAGAAGGCTCTGCCGATATTATTTATGGCTATACAGTTGGTTATATACCCGGTGTTTTAGCAGTAATATTTTCAATCTATTTTATTCCTATAATTTTTAAAATTAATATAAATAAAGAAAAAGAATCATATAAATTTGAAAGTATCGATAATTCAAAAGATTACAATTTTAATTTTATTAGCTTTTCAATAGTTATAATTTTAGGTATACTAATTGGAAATTTAAATTTAAACCTTAAATTTGCATCCTTAAAACTCGGAAACACTGGCGGGATATTATTAAGTTCTTTATTTTTAGGCTCACTTGGAAAAATAGGCAATCTAAGTTTTGAATTTAATAAAAATATACTAAAGGTCTTTCAAAACTTAGGTCTTGTAATATTTTTATCATCGATTGGTCTAAGAAGCGGTTATAAGGTAATTTCAAATTTCAACAGAGAAAGTTTATATCTTATGGTGATTTCATTTGTCTGCGCCATCTTTTCAATTTTAGTTGGTTATATAATAGGAAAATATATCTTCAAACTTGATTGGATAATACTTGCTGGTGCAATAACTGGTGGTATGACAAGTACTCCAGGACTAGGAGCTGCTTTGGACTCAACAAAAAGTGAACTTGTAACAGCAGGATACGGTGCAACATATCCTTTCGCACTACTTGGAATGGTTATATTTAACAAACTATTTTCTATATTAACTAATTTGTAACATATGTTTTCTAATAATTCTGTTATAATAGTTAACAAATACGATCGGAGGCGCGTCCGAGATGAGTAAGGTTCTCTTTCAAGGGGAGAATATTGAGAGAGCCTGAAAGGCGAGGACGCCGAAGGGTGTAAGGTTTCTCCCACCTTACATGCCTGGGGGTACAGGGAATACCTGTGCCACTGTCACGGAAATATCCGTGGAGAGCCGATCGTTGAGAATAATTTTATATTTTCTCAACGAACGCCTCTTCACGAGGCGAGTTTTTTTATTAGGAGGTGTCCAAATGAAAATTGGTATAGTAGGTGCAACAGGTGAAGTTGGAAGAACAATGATTAAAGTATTAGAAGATTTTAAGATTCCTGTAAATGAATTAAAACTCTTTGCATCTAAAAGATCTTCTGGAAAAACTTTAACTTTTAATAACGCTTCAATTGTCGTTGAAGAATTGACTGAAGACTCAATGATACAAAAATTCGACTTTTTACTATTTTCAGCGGGTTCAACTGTTTCAAAAATCTTTGCACCAATTGCTGCAAAAGCAGGAAATATTGTAATAGATAACTCATCCGCTTTTAGAATGGAAAAAGAAATTCCTTTAGTTGTTCCTGAAATTAACGGACATTTATTAAAAAACTATAGGGGAATAATAGCTAATCCAAATTGTTCAACAATTCAAATGGTTTTATCTCTATATAAAATTCATGAAAAGTTCAAAATCAACGAAATATTTGTTTCAACATACCAAGCTGTTTCAGGGGCAGGTTACAAAGCAATCTCAGAATTGCAAAGGCAATTAGAAGGAGATAAATCAAAAACAGTTTTTCCAAAGCAAATTTCTCACAATGTTATTCCATTAATCGGTGAAATTGAAGAAGACGGTTTTAGTACCGAAGAACATAAAATGATTAATGAAACAAGAAAAATCCTTGATGATTACTCAATAAATGTCTATCCTACTACCGTGAGAGTTCCTGTATTTTATGGACATTCAGAAGCTATTGTCGTTAAAACCAAACTTCCTTTCAATGATATTTCATTCATTGAAAATCAAATTAAAAATTCAAAGAATGTTATTCTTACTAATGAAATAATAACACCTATCGATGTAGCAGGAAGTGACTATGTATATGTCTCAAGACTTAGAAAAATTGATGAATATACATTTTCTTTTTGGAATGTAGCAGATAACATCAGAGTAGGAGCAGCCACAAATGCGATTAGAATTTTAATGTTAATGGTGGGATTGTTATGATTGTTGAAAAGTTCACGGCTACAGGAAATTCATTTATAGTATGTGATATTTTAGACACAAAACTAAACGACAAAGAAAAAAGTAACTTTGTACTTAAAAATTCAAAAGATAGAGATGGCGTAATTTTTGTTGAAAAAAGAGATGGCCAATTTTTTATGGATTATTTCAACAAAGATGGAAATAGAGCTGCATTCTGTGGTAATGGAGCAAGAACATTTTTATATTATTTGATGAAAAAAGGGTATGTTAAAGAAGATTTGGTTAAATTTTATACATATGCTGGAGAAATTACAGGCAAGCTTACCAAAAATGGTGTCATGATTAAAATGCCTGCATCAAATATGCCACAAAAATTAACAATCGATTCTTTCAGTGGTTTTCTTCTAAATGTTGGAGTACCACATTTTGTAATTTTTGTTGATAACGTAGAAACTATAGATGTTAACAAAATCGGAAAACAATTAAGAGAAAAGCTAAATAGTAACATTAATTTTGTCCAAGTGCTAGATGAAAAAACAATTAAAATTAGAACTTTTGAAAGGGGTGTTGAGGCTGAAACTCTAGCATGCGGAAGCGGAACAACAGCAAGTGCATATGTCTTCAACAAAAGTAACTTAGAAAAAATAGAAGTAAAGGCACGTGGCGGAACTCTTTTTGTTCATTTCTTAAATGATGGTATCTACCTTGAAGGAGGTGTGGAAAATGTTTGAAGGAATAGGAACTGCAATTGTGACACCTTTTAAAGAAGGAAAATTAGATATAGAAAGCTATGAAAAACTATTAAATTTCCAAATTAACAATCAAATTAATGCAATAATAGTTTTAGGAACTACAGGTGAAGCACCAAACATTTCTCTAGATGAAAGAGAAATATTGATAAAAAAAGCAAAGGAAGTATCTGGTAATAAAGCCAAAGTTATAGTTGGAGCAGGATCAAATGGAATAAATCATACAATAGAATTAATTAAAAATGCCGAAAAAAACGGTGCAGACGGTCTTTTAATTGTAACCCCTTACTATAACAAGCCAACCCAAAATGGCTTGTATGAATATTATAAATATATCTCTGAACATACAGATTTAGAAATAATTGTATACAATGTTCCTAGCAGAACTGGCATAAATATACTCCCAGAGACCGTATATAAAATTGCTAGTGACTGCAAAAATGTTAAGGCATTAAAAGAAGCAAATTCATCATTTGAACAAATCAATAAAGATTTACTATTATTAAAAGAATTAAAAGATTTTAAAATCTTTTCCGGAAATGATGATACGGCTTTTCAACTACTTGCAAGCGGTGGAGATGGTGTAATTTCAGTAGCATCAAACATTATACCTTTACAAATGGTTCAAATGTTTAATTTTATAAAAAATGGGGAAATTGAAAAGGCTAGAAATATTCATTTTTCATATTATAAGCTATTTAAAAACTTATTCATTGAAACTAATCCAATCCCTGTAAAAGCAGCTTTATCGATAATGGGATTTATAAATAATGAATTGAGACTACCACTTGTTCCAGCTTCAGAGTCAACAATGAAAATAATAACTGAAACACTTAAAGGATGTGGTGTTATATGAGATTTGGAGTTGTGGGCTTTAAAGGGAAAATGGGAAAAGTAATTTTAGATGTTTTCTCAAATGATGGACATACACCAATTCTACTCATTGATAAAGACGAAATAATCGAAGAAGATTTTCCAGAAGTTATTGTAGATTTTTCTACGCCGGATGCACTAGAAAAAACTTCAAGTTATTGTGAAAAATACAATAGCAATCTGGTAATTGGAACTACTGCACTTACAGAAAAGCATTTTAAAATATTAGAAAATTTATCAAAAAAAGTTGCTGTTGTGCAATCATATAATTTTTCAATAGGTATTAATATTCTCTTAGAACTTTTAGAAAAAGCAACCAAAATGCTTAATGATTGGGATTGTGAAATAACTGAAATTCATCATTCAAAGAAAAAAGACAAGCCTTCGGGTACTGCTATTTTATTAAAAAATGCTTTAAATAGAGAAGTAGAAATTCATTCTCTTAGATTAGGAGGGATCCCTGGTGATCATACTGTCTTGTTTTCAAACGAAGGAGAATTAATTGAAATAAAACACAGAGCAATCTCAAGAAAAGTTTTTGCATTAGGAGCGCTAAAAGCCGCAAAATTTATTTTAAATAAAAAAAGTGGTTTTTATACATTCAAAGACATTATAAAGGAGGCAATCATATGAATACACAGGAAATTATAAACTTAATTGCAAATTCAAAAAAGAAAACTTTAACCGTTGCTTACTTAACAGGGAATCTCAAAAATATAGACTTTAAGTCTTTTGAATTTTTTGGAACTGAAAATTTTGGAATTTTATTTGGTGAGTATGAAGAAATAGTTAAGTTAATTGAAAACAACAAAGAACATATCGAAAAATACAAATTAGAAATCAAAGCAAGAAATTCTGCAATCCCCCTTGCTAACTTAGCAAAATACAATGCAAGGATTGAACCTGGAGCAATAATTAGAGATTTAGTCGAAATCGGCGACGGTGCAGTAATAATGATGGGAGCAGTTATTAATATAGGAGCAAAAATAGGCGAAGGGACAATGATAGATATGAATGCAGTAGTTGGCGGAAGAGCTATAATCGGTAAAAATTGTCATATTGGTGCTGGTGCAGTTATAGCAGGTGTAATTGAACCTCCCAGTGCTCAACCAGTAATTATTGAAGATAACGTAATGGTTGGAGCAAACGCAGTAATTCTTGAAGGAATACGTATAGGGCAAAACAGTGTAATCGCCGCCGGAGCTGTTGTTATAGAAGATGTTCCACCAAACTCAGTAGTAGCTGGTGTTCCTGCAAAAATTATTAAAAAAGTTGATGAAAAAACAAAACAAAAAACACAAATCGTAGAAGGATTAAGAAAATTGAGGTGATCAAATGATTGTTGTACAAAAGTATGGTGGATCATCAGTAGCAGATGTGGATAAAATTTTAAAAGTTGCAAATAGGATAAAAAAAAGAATAGAAAATGGCGATAAGGTCATTGTAATCGTCTCTGCAATGGGAAAAACTACCGATAACCTTATTAATCTTGCTAAATCTTTAAGTAAAAATCCCCATCCTAGAGAAATGGATATGCTTTTAACAACTGGAGAACAAATGTCTGTAGCTTTACTTTCAATTGCATTAAATGAACTTGGAATTAAATCAAAATCATTAAACGCTTTCCAATTAAATATAAAAACAACAACCGATCATACAAAGGCTAGAATAATTGATATCGATATAGATAAATTAAATAATGAGCTTCAAAAAAATGAAGTTATCATTGTAACTGGTTTTCAAGGTATAACAGAAGATGGCGATCTTACAACTCTTGGAAGAGGTGGTTCCGATACTAGTGCAGTTGCAATAGCTGCAAAGTTAAATGTCAATTGTGAAATTTACAGTGATGTAGATGGGGTATATACATGCGATCCAAGAATAGTTAAATCAGCTAAAAAATTAAAATACATAACATATGATGATATGTTAGAATTATCTTCTCTTGGTGCAAAGGTATTACATTCTAGAGCTGTTGAACTTGCAAAAAAATACAATATAAAAATATATTGTGCTTCAACTTTTTCTGAAGAGGAGGGAACTTGGGTGGTTGATAAATTACCAGAATGGCTAGAACAACCTGTAGTTACAGGTGCAACTATAGAAAAGGATCAAATAAAAATAACTTTAAATAACCTTCCGAAAGACAAAAAAATAATTGAAAAAATATTTGAAACATTAAGTAATAATAAAATAAACATTGACATGATTTCAATGTTTGCTGATAATGAAAAATTCCATTTATCATTTTCAGTATTAAATGATCTTAGAGAAACTATAGAAAAGTCAATAAAGGCAGCAAATCCATTAATTGAAATGTCTTATCAGGGAATGTTTGATAAAGTATCAGTTGTTGGAGTTGGTATGAAATCAAGTCCAGGTGTAGCCGCAAGATTCTTCAAAGTTCTTTATGAAAATAACATTATTCCAGAATTGGTCACTACTTCAGAAATAAAAATTTCTGTCTTAGTTTCTAAAGAAAAATCTGAACTATTATTAAAAGAACTTGCAAAAGAATTTTCACTTGGAGGATGAAAACATGTTTATTTCAAACACTTACAAAAGATTACCAATAAAAGTTAAAAATGCTAAAGGAATATGGATTTATGATGAAAGTGGTGAAAAATACCTTGACACATTTTCTGGAATAGGAGTTCTTTCATTTGGGCATTGCGATGAAGAAATTAACAAAGCAATTTCAAAGCAAATAAAAAAATATACGCACATTTCAAACTTTTTTATCGATGAAAATGCAATTTTTCTAGCAAAAAGACTTGTAGAAGAAACCAAAAAAGATGGTACTGTATTTTTTGCAAACTCAGGAACAGAAGCTAACGAAGCAGCTTTGAAAGCTATAAAGAAATTAAAAAAAGGAATTATTATTTCATTTGAAAATAATTTTCATGGAAGATCAATCGGTTCACTTTCTATAACTGGATTTCAAAATTTAAGAGAACAATTTGAACCATTACTTTCAAAAATTGCATTTTTACCATTTAATGATTCAAAAAAACTTGAAAATTTTATTGAAAATGAAGGAAAAAAAATATCTGCAATTTTTGTTGAATGTGTACACGGAAGTGGTGGACTTGATACCGTTGACAAAGATTTTGTAGAAGTAATAAATAAGTATAAAGATATTTATGATTACATTGTCGTTGCAGACGAAGTTCAAGCTGGCTTAGGAAGAACAGGAGAATTTTACTCATATCAAAATTTTAATCTTAATCCGGATATCGTAACAGTTGCAAAATCACTTGGTGGCGGTCTTCCACTATCTGCCGCTATATTTACAGGGAAATATAAAGATGTTTTTTCTGTTGGTGATCATGGTTCAACTTTTGCACCAAATCCTGTTTCTCTTGCTGCAGGAAAAACTGTTATCAATAGAATAACAAAAACATTTTTAGATAGTGTAAAAGAAAAATCAAGCTACCTAAAAAATAAATTATTAACTTTAAAGAAAAATTATCCAATAATTAAAGAAATTAAAGGAATTGGTTTGATGCTAGGAATTGAGATGAATAATAACAATTATTCAGAAAAAATCATTGAATATGGTTTAAATGAAAAAATACTACTAAATGTTGTAAAAAGTAACACTATTAGATTACTCCCTGCCCTTAATATTACGCATCATGAAATAGATGAAATGCTATACAGACTTGAAAAAGTAATTAAAAAACTTAATTCATGTTAAAATAGAATTACAATAAACAATAAATAATAACAAGGTGAGAATATGTACTACTGTTTTGGTGACAGCATAACAGAAGGAATACCAGGAGTGTCATACGTAAAATATTTAGGAAAAGAATTTCTTAATTATGGAAAAGGCGGAGATACTACTCTTGGCCTATACAATAGGCTTAGAATTTTTCTAAATAGTCAAACTGTAGAAAATATCATAATTGAAATTGGAACTAATGATATACTTTTGCCATTCTTATATAACTACTCACCAGAATGGCAAAAAACAGTTAAAAAAATTATTGCTTCTGGAAGAATACCCTCAAAAAACATCGAAGAATTTGAAAAAAACTATAAAAACTTATTAGAACTTTTGGTGGGTAAAAACGTTTTAATCATAAATATACCATGTATAGGAGAAGATTTAAATAATGAGTTAAACAAAAAAGTTGACGAATACAATAAAATAATTCATAAATTATGTAAAGATTACCCGTTTAAATTAGTTGACTTCAATTCTTGGCAAAAATCTCAATTAAAAACTAATACAAACAAATATTTTATTTCCAAAAAGCCATTTAAAATGGTACTTGATTCTATTTTTGTTAGATCTCCAAAAATTTCAAATATTGTCAGCAAAAAAAGAAATCTTGTTACAACAATTGATGGTGTACATCTTAATGATAATTCCGCAAGAAAGTTAGCAGAGTTAATAAAAGAAAAAATTTCCAGCAAATGATAAAAAAATAAAAACAAAAAGACTTTTTCTTATTAACGCAACTAAATCTCCTAATTACTATTATTAAACTGCCTAACTTATCTATGTTTCCTCCTTAAGTCACTAAATTCATCCATTGACTAAAACATAAGTTATTTTAGTTTATCTTTCTAATAAAGTTAATACCTGCAAATTTTCTAATAACTGTGTTATACTTATTAGTGAACTAAAACTCAATATTTAGGGGGAAATTAAATGAAAATACCACTTTCAAATGCTTCAATTTCAAAAGAAGATATTGATGAAGTTTTAAACGTTTTAAAAAGTGGTAGACTAGCGTTAGGTCCTTACTTAGAAAAATTCGAAGATATAGTAGCAAAATATATCGGAGTAAAATACGCTATTGCTGTCAACAGCGGAACTTCAGCACTACATTTGATATTAAAATCCTTATCTTTTCAAGAAGGCGATATTATATTAGTTCCTTCGTTTACTTTTATTGCCTCCGCAAATGTTGCCCTTTTTGAAAAAGGCATTCCAGTATTTATAGATATTGAAAAGGATACAGGTAATATTGATCCAGATGCTCTAGAAGAGTTCATGGAAATGGTGTATTCAGGTAAAACAAAATATGACCCCAAAAAAGTAAAATTTTTAATGGCTGTAGATATATTTGGTCATCCGTTAAATTGGGAAAAAATTATAAAAATTGCAGAAAAATATAACATTCAAATCATTGAAGACTCATGTGAGGCTTTGGGCAGTGAATATAAAGGAAAAAAATGCGGCACTTTTGGTAAAGCTGGTGCTTTCGCTTTTTATCCTAACAAGCAAATAACCACTGGTGAAGGAGGAATAATAGTAACCAACGACGAAGAAATAGCTCATCTTTCTAGGGCTATGCGTAATCAAGGAAGAACAAACAATGGCTGGCTCTCTCATGAAATAATTGGTTATAACTATAGGTTAGATGAAATGTCTGCTGCTCTTGGGTATTCACAAATGAAAAAAATTGACTATATTATTGAAAAAAGAAATAAAGTTGCAATGTATTATAACAAGATTTTAGATTTCGTAGAAATTCCAACTATAAAAGACTATGTTACAAAAATGTCTTGGTTTGTTTATGTTATAAAATTGCCTGAAGGTGTTGACATAAATAAGGTTATAAAATATTTAAGTGAAAATGGCATAGAATCCAGAAACTATTTTTCTCCAGTACATCTCCAGCCGTTATACAGAAATTTGGGATACAAAAAAGGTATGTTACCTATAACAGAAGAACTTTCAAAAAGAACACTTGCAATCCCATTTTACACAGATCTAAAAAAAGATGAACAAGACAAAGTTGCTTATTATCTAAAAAAATCTATAGAATTATTCTCATAGGTGGGATAGTTATGATTTTTGCAATAATCTCATCAATTCTTACAGCACTTTCAATGCCAGGCTTTCTATGGGGCGGTATTGTTTGGTTTTCACTAATATTTTTATTTAAATCAATGGAAAATAGAAAACTTTCATTTTTGTATGCATTTTTATATGAATACTTATTGACTTTTATCTCATTGTATTGGGTAATTCCGATTCTTACAAAAAATCTTCCAGAATTTTTTGGAAAATTTTCTTCTGTAACTGGTTTCTTTGTATATTTACTTTTATGTCTAGTTGAAGCTATTCCTTTTCTATTATTTGGTGCATTATATGGTTATTTTATAGACAGAATAAAAGGTGATATTCCAAAAGCACTATTTGTATCTTCTGCATTTACATTTTCAGAGTTTTTACGCGGAATTGGTGAACTAGGGTTTACTGGTATTCGACTTTCCGATGCCTTATATAAAGATATTGGTATTATTCAAATCGCATCAATTACAGGAACTCTTGGAATAGTGTTTTTAATAGTGCTCATTAATTACATACTCTACATTAAAAAGTCAAAAATACAAGTAATTATAATCACAATTAGCTTTATATATCTTGCAAATTGGATAGTTTCAACTAACCTTCCACTTAATAGCGCTAATGTTCCAATAGTTGCAGTTCAAACAAACTACGAACAACAAATAAAATACACATCAAAAAGCGAAAAAATTATGTACAACATTGAAAATTTAATTGCTAATACTCCCAATAACTACCTTCATATCTTGCCAGAGGCAGTTTTTGCAACCGAAGATATCAGAAATTCTCAGCTTGAAGAAAAATTAAAAAATATAAGCAAAAGAAAACCTATTATTTTAGGTTTTCCAACTTATGACTCACAACCTAAAAATAGTGCTTTAGTTTATGCCAATGGAAATCTAGTAGGTAAGTACGATAAAATAAAACTCTTTCCATTTGTTGAGTTCTTACCATATGAAAAATTCTTTAAAAAGTTTGAATTCTTAAAAGGAGTAGCATATTTTACTCCAGGAGATGAATTCAAAACATTTAAAATCGATGGATTCCCTGAATTTGGTATTCAAATTTGTTTTGAAAGCTATTTCCCTGAAATTTCAAGAAATCTTTCAAATAATGGAGCAAAAGTTCTATTTGTCATTACAAATGACGGTTGGTACAAGCATGATACTGCTCTATGGCAACATTTTTCAAAAATTGTTTTTAGAGCAATAGAAAATCAAAGATATGTAGTACAGGTTTCAAACACAGGCATAAGTGGTGTAGTAGATAATTTTGGAAGAATTCAAAAAATCCTTCCACTTAGAAATCAAACTACCGGAATTTTAAACATAAAGCCAAAGAACACAAAAACACTTTATCAAAAATTCGGTGATTGGTTTTCTATTCTCTCAATACTTTTAGCTTTATTAATTCCATTATTTTACAGAGACAGAAGAAAAAATAGGATATAAAAAAGGAGGAAGATTATGACTAGACTTCATCCAAAGGTATTCAAATTACCTATTGATAAAATAAGAATGGGCTATTACTCTGATAAGTATTTTACAAGGTATGTTGAAATTTTAAAGCAGGATAACCACCATCCAAGGGTTTATTACCAATTCTTTCCACGCCAAGATGCAACTATATGTGGTATTGATGAAGCACTTGCAATACTAAAGTTTTGTACTGGATACTATAAAGATGAAGATAAAGCAAGAGAATTATTTTCAAATATGCTTGAAATAGATAAAAAAATGCAAAGTCTTAGTATTGAAGGAGATATAAAAGAAATAGTTAAATTAACTGAAAACAAATGGCAGCTTAGATTAAAACTAAACGATCTCTGGGTAGATAAGTGGGATGAAATTGAAGTAAGAGCAGCTTATGATGGAGATGATGTAAAAGAAGGGACGCCTATTCTAACAATAGAAGGCGATCCTACATATTTTGGTTATCTTGAAACTGTATTGCTAGGTGTTATTGCAAGAGCTTCAAGTACAGCAACCGCAGTAAAAAGAGTCGTAAAAGCTGCCAATGGAAAGCCAATACTGTTTTTTAGTGCTCGCTTTGATCATTTCTGGGTTCAAGCCACTGATGGCTATGCTGCACTAAAGGCTGGAGCATTTGGTGTTTCAACAGATGCAAATGCCGACTATTGGGGTATTGAATCTATGGGAACAATTCCTCATGCTTTAATTGCTGCATATAACGGGCAAACAGATATTGCATCAATTGCTTTTGATAAATATATGCCAGAACATGTAAATAGAATATTCCTAGTAGATTGGGACAACGACGTAATAAACACAACTTTTAAAGTAGTAAAAAGTTTTTATGAATATGTCACAGGGAAAAAATTCATTTTAGGTCAGACAGATCCATCTATTATTATTGGAGAAGGTAAAAACAAAATTTGGGGTGTAAGATTTGACACTTCAGGAAATTTAAGAGATAAATCCGTAGTTCCAAAAGATGAAAGTTCTTTTGGTGTTTGCCCAGAACTTGTCTGGCGTGCAAGACAAGAATTTGATAAAGTTGGACTAAAGGATTTGAAAATTGTAGTTTCTGGTGGTTTTGACGAAGAAAAAATAAGACTTTTTGAAAAGTTACAAGTTCCTGCAGATGTATATGGTGTTGGCTCAAAATTATTAAAGAAAAAGATTGATGTAACAGCAGACATAGTTGAGGTTAATGGAAAACCTTGTGCAAAAGTTGGTCGTTATAAAAAAGATAATTCCCATCTAAGTATAGTTCCAAAAAGGTTTTGGGAAAATTAACATAAATTAACATGACAAAGAATGAATATAAATATTTTTAATAATTACATTTTATTGTTCATAACTGAATTTTAACACTTTAAATTCTGGTGTTAGAATAAGAATGGAGATGAAATTGTGTGGAAAAAACTTTTAGAGGTTGATGGTGAAATAAATGCAAGGTTAATTGAAGGAATGCTAAAAACAAACAATATCGATTGTGTTATAAAATCAGCTGATGAACCATTCCCCAAAGCTTATTTTGGTTCAACTTCTTTTTTTGAAATTTATGTACCTAAAGATCTTTTTGATGAAGCAAATAATTTGCTTAATTCTTTTAAAAAGGAGGAATTATATATGAAATATACACCATTGTATGAGCAGCACGTAAAGCTAGGGGCCAAAATGGTTGAGTTTGCAGGTTTTCAAATGCCTATTCAATACACTGGGATTAAAGACGAAGTAATTGCTGTTAGAAAAGATGTTGGTATGTTTGATGTTTCTCATATGGGACAAGTATTAGTTGAAGGAAAAGATTCAACTAATTTTGTTAATTATTTAATTACCAATGATTTTAAAAATCTCTCAAATGGTGAAATTGTTTATACAGCTATGTGTAATGAAAATGGAGGATTCATAGACGATTTGCTTGCATATAAAATTTCAGACGAAAAAGCTTTCCTTGTTATAAATGCCGCAAACATTGAAAAAGACTTTGAATGGATGAAAAACGTAGCATTAAACTTCGATGTCAAGTTAGAAAATAAATCAGATGACTATGCACTAATAGCAATACAAGGTCCAAATGCACAAAAGACTTTGCAAAAATTGACTGATATAGAATTAGAAAATATAGAATACTATACATTTGTTTTCGGAAAAGTAAAAGATGTTGAAGCTTTAATATCTAGAACAGGTTATACAGGAGAAGATGGTTTTGAAATTTATACTACTGATAAAGATGGTATAGTAAAAATATGGGAAGAATTACTTAATTTAGGTGTTAAACCCGCAGGACTTGGTGCTAGAGATACTTTGAGGCTTGAAGCTTCACTACTACTATATGGCAATGACATGGATGAAACAGTAACACCACTAGAAGCAGGTATAAAATGGGCCGTAAAATTTGACAAAGAATTTGTTGGAAAAGCTGCTTTAGAAAAGCAACTTGAAGAAGGTTTAAAAAGAAGATTAAAAGGTTTCAAGTTAATAGATAAGGGAATAGCAAGGCACGGCTACAAAGTTTTCAAAAATGGAAGAGAAATTGGTGTAGTTACAAGTGGTACCTTTTCACCTACATTAAACGAATCAATTGGCATGGCATTAATAGAAACTGGTTATAAGTCAGGAGATATAATTGAAATAGAAATTAGAAACAAATTGGTTAAAGCTGAAATAGTAAAAATGCCATTTTATAGAGGAAGTGTAAGATCAAAAAAGAAAAAATAAAAAAGAAAGGATGAGTGAATATGCACAGATATATTCCACATACTGAAGAAGAAATAAAGGAAATGTTAAAAGAAATAGGTATTAATTCTATAGAAGATTTATATTTGGATGTTCCAAAAACAATTGAAGAATACAATCTTGAAAATGGAAAAGATGAATTTTCAGTTTTAAAAGAAATTAAATCATTAAGTAAACTCAACAAAGTCTTTGAACCAGAAAAGGTTTTTGCAGGTGCTGGAATATATTTCCATTACATTCCAACTGTAGTTGAAACATTATCCAATAACCAAAATTTCGTTACCGCCTATACACCTTATCAAGCTGAAGTTTCCCAAGGAACTTTGCAAGCTTTATTTGAATATCAAACCATGATGTGTGAACTTACTGGAATGGATGTAGCAAATTCTTCAATGTATGACGGAGCAACTGCCCTTGCTGAAGCAATGTTAATGGCTGTTAGAATTAATAATAAAACAAAAATTCTTGCCGCTGGTTCTATAAACCCTGAATTTTTGGCTACAAGCAAAACATATTGTACTCCACAAAATATTGAAATTGAAACTGTTAAATGGACTGAAAACGGAACAATAGATCTAGAAGATCTAAAATCTAAGATTGATGATAACACATCGGCAGTTGTAGTTGGTTATCCTAACTTTTTTGGAATTGTAGAAGATTTAAAACAGATAAAAGAAATACTTCCAGACAATGTAGTTTATATAGTAGTAAGTGAACCAATAGCGCTTTCTATATTGGAAGCTCCTGGTAAATTTGGTGTTGACATTGTAGTTGGTGAAGGTCAATCTCTTGGAATAACCCCAAATTATGGCGGACCTGGAATAGGTTTCTTCACAACTTTAGCAAAACACGTAAGAAAAATGCCAGGAAGAATAATTGGTGAAACAAAAGACGTTGATGGGAAAAAAGGTTACGTTATGATTTTACAAACCAGAGAACAACATATTAGAAGAGCAAAAGCAACTTCAAACATTTGTTCTAACCATGCATTAATGGCCCTTAAAAATGCAATTTATATGTCTATTATGGGGCCTGAAGGACTTAGAAAAGTAGCAAGAATGTCTTATAACGCTGCTCACTATCTTGCAGAAAAATTAGTTGAAAAAGGTTACAATTTGACATTTAATGGACCTTTCTTTAACGAATTTGTATTTAATGCAGGAGAAAACTATTATGAGAAATGGAAAACAATGGCCAATGATGGAATACTTGGTCCTCTACCATTAGAAAAGGCAATGCCAAACTTTAAAAATTCTGCTCTTGCATGCTGTACTGAAGTAAACACAAAAGAAAGCATTGATGAGCTATTAAAACATTTTTAATAGGATTGGAGGGAAATAAATGACAATTTTTGAAATCTCCAAAGAAGGAAGAATAGGTTTTCAGCTACCTGACAATAATATAAAAGATTACGAAATAAATCTTCCAGAGCATCTTTTAAGAAAATCCTTGCCAAGACTTCCTCAAGTTAGCGAAGTCGATGTTGTAAGACATTATACCAATCTTTCTGCAAAAAATTATTCAGTAGATGTTGGTTTTTACCCACTTGGTTCATGTACAATGAAATACAATCCAAAAGTAAATGAAAAAGTGGCCTCATTTGAAGAATTTAGTATGATCCATCCATTTCAGCCACATGAAACTGTTCAAGGTGCTTTAAAGTTAATGTACGATCTCAAAGAAATGCTCTGTGAAATTACTGGAATGGATGATATGACGTTAATACCATCTGCAGGGGCTCATGGTGAGTTAACTGGAATATTAATATCAAGAGCCTATCACTTAAGTCGTGGTGATACCAAAAGAACAAAGGTAATTGTGCCCGATAGTGCACATGGAACTAACCCAGCTTCAGCTAGAATGGCTGGATTTGATGTAATTGAAATAAAATCAGGACCAGATGGAAGAGTTGACTTAAATGAACTTGAAAAAGTCTTAGATGAAACTGTTGCAGTAATCATGCTTACAAACCCAAATACTCTTGGATTATTTGAAAAAGATATATTAAAAATTGCACAAATGGCACATAATAAAGGGGCTCTTCTCTATTATGATGGAGCAAATTTAAATGCAATTTTGGGAAGAACAAGACCTGGAGATATGGGATTCGATATTGTCCACTTAAATCTTCATAAAACATTTAGTACTCCTCATGGAATGGGAGGACCTGGAAGCGGACCAGTTGGTGTAAAAAAACACCTTGCTAAGTTTTTACCAGTTCCAGAAATAGTTAAAATTGAGGATAAATACACATTAAATTATAATAAACCTGAAAGTATAGGATTTATAAGAAGCTATTTTGGAAATTTCTCAGTCATGGTTAGAGCATATACATATATTAAAACAATGGGAAAAGATGGATTGAAAAAAGCTGGAGAAATGGCTGTTTTAAACGCCAACTATTTGAGAGTTAAAGTAAGCAAAATAATGGATATAGCATATCCAGGAATATGTATGCACGAATTTGTATCTACATGTGAAAAATTAACAAAAGAAACCGGTGTGAAAGCATTAGATATTGCTAAAAGATTATTAGACTACGGAATCCACGCTCCAACGATGTATTTCCCATTAATTGTCCATGAAGACTTTATGATTGAACCTACTGAAACTGAAAGTAAAGATACATTAGATAAATTTGCTCAAATACTTGAAAAAATATTTAATGAAGCACGTGAAAATCCCGAGCTTGTAAAAGGTGCACCATATAATACTCCTGTAAGACGCCTCGACGATGTTAGCGCTTCAAGAAAACCTGTATTTAAATATAATTTTGAGGAGTGATAGTATTGAGGTTCTTTCTTCCAACAAAGGTTTTCTTCGAAGACAACTACAATGAATCAGTAGATGAAATAAAAAAACTTGGTGAAAGCTTTTTAATAATAACAGGAAAAAGCTCTAAAAAAAATGGAAGTCTTGAGGAATTAACAAATATCTTTGAAAAATTGAACAAAAAATATGAAATTTTTGACGAAACACTTGAAAACCCTCCTAAAGAAATGATAGAAGAAATTATAAGGAAATTTGGTAAAAACTGGGATGTAATTGTTGGTCTTGGCGGTGGTAGTCCAATGGACGCCGCCAAGGCCATCGCTGTCTTGTGTAAAAACGATATTTCAATTGAAGACCTTTATGATCAAGGTAAATACAAAACTGCATCTAAAATAATCTGTATTCCAACAACCTCGGGTACAGGAAGTGAAGTAACACAATATTCTGTACTAACTATCAATAACGTAAAAAAAGGATTCAAGCATGAAATAGTATTCCCTACACTGTCAATCCTTGAACCCAAATATACTTTAACCATGTCAAAAGAACTTACGATTTCTACAGGTCTTGACGCCCTGTCTCATGCAGTTGAATCTGCACTTTCTCTGAAGTCAAACTCTTTCTCAGATCTTTACGCATTCAAAGCAATCGAAATTATTTCTCAAGATTTACCAAAACTTGTTAACAACCTTTCTGATTATTCATTAAGAAGAAATTTAATGCTTGCATCAATGTATGCAGGGGTAGCTATAAGTGTTACTGGAACAACAATAGCCCATTCATTAGGTTACTCTCTTACAACCGATAAAAATATTAAACATGGTCTTGCCACGGCAGTTTTTCTACCTTTTGAAATAGAAAACTCAGGCTCAAAAAAAGCCGAAGAAATTAAAGCAATCATGGGAAATATCCTCAATTTTCTTAAAAAACTAGAAATTAATTTAAATTTTGAAGTTAGTGATGATGAAATTGAAAAATGGGCTGAAAGAGTTAAAAATTCTTCCCATGTAAAAGTTACACCTGGAAATTATACCAAAGAGAAAATTATAAAAGCTTATAAATGGTTCTTTGAAGAATCTGGTTTGTTTGGAGGGTAATAATGAAAGTTTATTTAAAGAAAAAAATTAAAAATAGAGTTAAAAATGGACATCCATGGATTTATGAAAATGAAATCGAACACATAGATGGAACACCTCAAAATGGTGATATTGTTAGTGTCTTTAACCACGAAAGGCGTTTTGTTGGTAAAGGTTACATTAATTTTAACTCTAAAATAAGGATTAGAATTTTAACAAGATTAAATGAAGAAATAAACAAAAGTTTTTTTGAAAAAAGAATAAAAGAAGCATTACTTAGAAGAAATCCAAAAGAAGAAAGCTTTAGAATTATTTTTTCAGAAGCCGATAATTTACCTGGAATCATAGCCGACAAATTTGGAGATTATATAGTAATTGAAATTAACACTCTTGGAATGGAAAAGTTTAAAAACGAAATATTAGATATATTGATAAATACTTTTTCTCCAAAAGGAATATTTGAAAAATCAGAAAGTTCCTCAAGAATAAAAGAAGGACTTCAAGAATCTGTTGGTTGGATCTATAAATCAGGGCCTGAATTAATACCTTATAAAGTAAATGATATTTTATTCTTCGCTGATACTTTAGGACAAAAAACTGGTGCATTTTTAGATCAAAGATTTAATGCTTTATCACTAAAAAATTATTCAAAAGATGCCATATGTCTAGACGCATTTTGTTACACTGGTAATTTTGGAATGCATATGCTAAAGTTTGGTGCAAAACATGTAACGTTTTTAGATTATTCTGAAAGAGCAATTGAAGTGGTAAACATTACTGCCAAGAAAAACAATTTTAAAAATTACGATACTATAATCGGAAATGCCTTTGATATTTTGAAATCTTATGACAACAATTCAAAAATATTTGATATTATCTCAATTGACCCACCAGCTTTTGCAAAAAATGCAAATAGCAAAGCTAATGCAAAAAGGGGCTACAAAGAGATAAATTTAAGAGCAATGAAGATACTTAAAAATAATGGAATTCTTGCAACTTCTTCATGTACTCAAGTAATTACGGAAGAAGATTTTAAAAATATTATATTTTCAGCAGCAGTTGATGCTGGAAAATTGGCAAGAATTCTCTTTCGTGGAGATCAACCATACGATCATCCTTATGTATTAAATATTCTTGAAACAAAATATCTTAAATTTTTACTTTTACAACTTGAAAATATGAAAGGTGTGTAAAATGAAGAAACTATTATCTATATTATTTGTTTTTCTTACACTGCTCCTATTTTCTCAAATTTATTTTCTTACTGATGGAGGAATTTATAAATCAACCGACAAAATATTGGATGGAAAATTTAAGGATATTTGCTTTTTAGACAACAAAATTTATGCAATTTATAATGATTCAATAGTTGATATTTTTACAAAAAAGGAAATTTATATAGAATCTCCAATCTACATTGGAGAAGGTTATTTTTTATCTAACAATAGATTATATAAATTCGAAAATGGAAAACTTGAATTAATAAGAATCATTTCGAATCTTGAACATCCTTTTGTTTATAAAGACGTTATATTTGGTATAAATATGGGGAATGTTGTTGCTTTGGATAACGGAAAAATTGTATGGTCGCTAAGTCCTAATAATGGAAAAATACATAAAATTAGAATTGCAAATGGAAAACTTGCAGTTTTTTCTTCTTCAGATTTATCAATTTTTGATATTGAAAATCCTAAATTTCCAAAGTTCATAAAAAAATTCAATATAGCTGATGATTATGTATACAACGGTTATCATGTTATTTTAAAAAATAACTTATTGCAATTTTACGATGAAAATAATAAACTAATATTCTCCAAAAATGTTAATGGCAATAAAATAATCACTGATGGTGAAAATATAATAGTAGGTAATTACCTAATTACAAAAGATTTTAATGTTACAACTTATCCATTCAAAATAATTGCTTTTATTAATGTTAGTCATGAAATTAACTTTACAGATAATAAAGTTAAGCTTTTATGGCAAATAAACCTAGATCAAGAGATAACATCAAAACCCGTTGCCAAAGATGGTACTCTCTACGTAGCCGCAACAAATGGGAAAATATTCAAAATCGAAGATGGAAAAATTACATGGAATTATACTTTACCTTTCATTGTTACTGGACATCTTACTCTAAATAATGATGGGCTTTTAGTTACATGCTGGGATGATTACGTATATCAATTTGATTTTAATGGAAACCTAATGTGGAAAGTAGAACTTGATTCTGATCTAACTTTAGGGGCTGCTTTTGACGGTCAAATAATTTATGTGGTATCCGACAATGGAGTTTTATATGAAATTAAAGACGGTAAAATTTTGAACCACTATGATGTTGGGAAATGGCCTATTTCTGGACCTTTCGTTTCATTATCAGGAAGTGTTTACATTGTAGATGGTATGGGGTATATATGGAAAAACAATAAAAAAGATAAGTTTGTTGGAAATGTCAAAAACTTAGCTTTTTCATTAGAAAACCCTCAAATTCCCCCTGAAAATTCTTTCATGTTACTCGACATACTAAATAATAGATATACATTCAAAGAAAATAATATCTATAAAAATGATAACTTGATATTGACACTTGATGAAAATATTCAAGATGGTATTGTTGGAAATAAATTTCTATATGTTTTATCAAGCGGTAATAAATTGTATGTAATTGATTTAAAAAATTATAATATAGTATACAATAACTTTTTTGAAAACTCAAAATTTCTGGTAATGGACAATATTGGAAATTTATTTATAATCGGAAAAAATATTTATGCATTATCAACAAATGACATGCCAAGTGATTCTTGGTACAGCATTTACAAAAATAATTTAAACTCATCTTCTGTAAATTTCTAACTGAGGTGACTAATATGTTTATAGGTGCAGAAGAATATGCTGTTGTAGTTCCTGTCGTTAATAAAAAATATTTTTTATTCGAAATTAGATCAAATTTACTAAGAATACAACCAGGGGAAATATCTTTTCCAGGTGGGAAAATAGAATATGGAGAAAGTCCAAAAAGTGCTGCAATAAGAGAAACAGTAGAAGAAATTGGTGTACGACCAAATATAATTTCAAATCTTCCTCCAGTTTATACTCCATTTAATATTATTATACATCCCTTTATTGGTATTTTAGAAAGCTCTAATTTAAATATAAACAAATATGAAGTCGAAAAAACTATTGAAGTGCCAATTGAAATTTTTAAATCACCTAAGTATACATATGACTTAAAAGTAAAAGTCATTCCTCCTAGTTCTTTCCCATTTCATCTAATTCCAAATGGAAAGGATTATAAATGGAGAAGTGGAAAATACAAAGTTATGTTTTTTGAATATAATGATCATATTATCTGGGGAATGACAGCTTTAATTGCACACGAAGCATATAAAAAAATAAATGAAAAGGGGGAAAAACAATGAAAGAAAAGATTATCAAAAGAGTTGAAGAAATTCAAGAAGACATTAAAAATTCGATGAAAAAGTTTATTTCAATCAACTCAGTGAACCCAAGATCCGGAGGCCCAGGTGAAAAAGAAATGGCTGAATGGCTTCAAAGTTTAATAAAAGACTGGGGTTTTGATTCAATTGAAAGGTATGATGCTAAAGATGAAATTGTTCCGTATGGATTCAGGCCAAATATCGTTGCCAGATATAATGGAACAGTTGGAAAAAGAACAATTTGGATAATTACACATATGGACAAAGTACCAGCTGGAGATTTAAGTTTGTGGGAAAATGATCCTTTTACACCTGTAGAGAAAGATGGAAAAATTTACGGGCGAGGCGCGGAAGATAATGGATCTTCTTTAATTGCATCTTTATATGGTTTGAAGACAATAATGGATCTAGGTATTCGTTCAAAAGATAATATTGCTTTAGCTTTTGTTTCTGATGAAGAAACTGGTTCCGATTACGGTATTAAATATCTTGTTAAACAAAATCTTTTTAGTAAAAATGATTTGTTTATTGTACCTGATTCAGGAGAACCTGACGGTTCATTTATTGAAATAGCCGAAAAATCAATACTTTGGTTTAAAGTAATTGTTTCCGGAAAACAAGCTCATGCTTCAAGGCCTGATATTGCTAAAAATGCTCACAGATACGGAGCAAGATTTTTAACAATTTTAGATGAATATTTAAATTCAAATTATAACGAAGAAGATCTACTTTTTGATTATCCAAAAAGTTCATTTGAACCAACTAAAAAAGAACCCAACGTTGAAAATGTAAATACCATTCCTGGTACAGATATTTTCTATTTTGATTGTAGGATATTACCAAAATATAATTTAGAGGAAATTTTTAAAAACATTGTAAGTTTAGGTGAAAAATTTGAAAAAGAAAATGGAGTAAAAATCCAAATTGAAAAACTCCAATTTGAACAAGCGGCCCCTCCTACTGATAAAAATTCAGAAATAGTAGTTAAATTAATAAATGCAATTAAAGAAATGAGAAATATAACACCAAGAGTAGGAGGAATTGGTGGTGGAACTTGTGCTGCAATTTTAAGAAATGAAGGTTTACCAGCTGCTGTTTGGGCCACTATTGATGAAACTGCCCATCAACCTAATGAATATGTTGTAATTAAAAACTTAATTGAAGATACCAAGGTCTATGCCTATTTAATTGCAAATTCATAAAAGAAAAGGGGGAAAAACTATGGAAAGAATTATTAGAGCACCTAGGGGGACAACATTATCGTGTAAAAGTTGGCAAACGGAAGCTCCAATGAGAATGCTTATGAACAACCTTGATCCAGAAGTTGCAAGAGACCCTGCAAATCTAATTGTGTATGGTGGAACTGGTAGAGCTGCAAGAAACTGGCAATGTTTTGATAAAATAGTGGAAACACTAAAAACTTTGGAAATGGATGAAACATTACTTGTACAAAGTGGAAAACCAGTTGCAGTATTTAAAACAAGTGAATGGGCTCCTCGTGTTTTGATTGCAAATTCAAACTTGGTACCAAAATGGGCAAATTGGGAATATTTTAGAGAATTAGAAGAAAGAGGCCTTATAATGTATGGTCAAATGACCGCTGGAAGCTGGATATATATAGGAACTCAAGGTATTTTGCAAGGAACATATGAAACTTTTTATGCAGTTGCAAAAAAATATTTTGGTGGAACTTTAAAAGGAAAATGGGTACTTACAGCTGGACTCGGTGAAATGGGTGGAGCTCAACCTCTTGCAGTAACATTAAATGATGGTGTTGTACTTGCAGTTGAAATAGACAAAAGAATGATTGAAAGAAGACTTAATACTGGATATCTTGATACTTGGACTGATAACTTAGATGAAGCTCTTGAAATGGTTCAAAAAGCAGTTAAAGAAGAAAGACCATTATCTGTTGCACTTCTTGCCAATGCAGCAGATGTTCATCCTGAACTTGTTAAAAGAGGAATAATCCCTGATATAGTTACTGACCAAACTGCAGCCCACGATCCACTAACTGGATACGTTCCAGCTGGAATGTCATTTGAGGAAGCATTAAAATTAAGAAAAGAAAATCCTCAGAAATACTTAGAATTAGTTTATGAGAGCGTTGTAAAACATATTAATGCAATCCTTGAAATGCAAAAACAAGGTGCAAAAGTATTTGAGTACGGTAATAATATTAGAAGACTTGCATATGATCACGGTGTAAAAGATGCATTTAATATCCCAGGATATGTACCCGAATATATTAGAGATTTATTTGCCGAAGGAAAAGGACCATTTAGATGGGCTGCTCTATCTGGAAATCCTGAGGATATTTACAAAACCGATAAGAAAGTTCTCGAGTTATTCCCATATGATGATCACCTAAGAAAATGGATAGAACTTGCACAAAAGAAAGTAAAATGGCAAGGATTACCTGCAAGAATTTGCTGGCTTGGGCAAGGAGAACGTGCGGAATTTGGACTTGCAATTAATGAAATGGTCAAAAAAGGTGAATTAGAAGCACCTATAGTCATTGGAAGGGATCACCATGATACTGGATCAGTAGCAAGTCCATATAGAGAAACTGAAGCTATGAAAGATGGAAGTGATGCAATTGCAGACTGGCCAATTTTAAATGCCATGTTAAATGTAGCAAGTGGTGCAACATGGGTATCATTCCATCATGGTGGTGGTGTTGGTATTGGTTATTCCTTACACGCTGGTATGGTTATAGTTGCAGATGGAACAGACCTAGCACACAAAAAACTTGAAAGAGTCTTAACAAATGATGTTGGTTTGGGAGTTGTAAGACATGCTGATGCCGGCTATGAAATTGCAATCGAAACTGCTAAAAAACATAATTTAAGAATGCCAATGCTTGATTAAAATTTCTTAATATAAAAAATGGCTTTGGGGTTTACCCAAAGCCATTTTTTTAATTACTTTTATTTAACTGCTAGTAATCATATCCTTCTGTTAGAATTTCATTAATTCCATCAAGTATTTCTTCAGGCGTAATTAATTCTCCACCTACTTTATTAATAAATTTAACTTTCGTTCCTGGTTTTACCAATCTTAAAATTTCCCTTCCATATTGTCCCAAATTCATTTCTGGAATTACTACAGCTTCAACTTTTGAAAGCCTTTTTCTAAGTTCGTGAACTGGAAGTGGCCATATTGTTATTGGTTTAAACAATCCTACCCTCATTTTATCATTTCTTGCAATTTTCACTGCTTCTTTTGCGCTTCTTGCAACTATTCCATATGCAATTACCAAAACTTCTGCATCTTCTGTTAAATATTCGTCATATATTGAAATTTCGTCAATATGTAATTTAATTTTGTTAGATAATCTCTTAATAAGTTTTTCTGCTGTTTCATATGCTGCATTTGGAAAACCTGATTCATCGTGGACAAGGCCCGAAACATGGAATCTTGTTTTTCCCATTTCAACTAATGCAGTTGGTTTTGGCTCTGCATATTCACTTTCAACATATGGAACAAATATTTCTTCTTCCTCTAGTTCTTTTTCAGAAATTCTATTTACAATCTCAACATTCTTTAAATCAGGCAACTCAAAAGCTTCTCTCATATGACCAAGTGTTTCATCCATCAAAAATACTACTGGAGTTCTATATATTTCAGCTAAATTAAATGCTTCTATCATATATCTATATACCTCTTCAACAGTTGAAGGATACAAAGCTATTATGGCATGGTCCCCGTGAGTTCCCCATCTTGCCTGCATTATATCGCCTTGAGCAGGTTTAGTTGGTAAACCTGTTGAAGGTCCTCCCCTCATCACATTTACAAATACACAAGGCGTTTCAGTCATTATTGCGTATCCTAATGCTTCTTGCATTAAGCTAAAACCCGGCCCACTTGTTGCAGTCATTGATTTTACACCAGCAAGAGAAGCACCTATTATAGCTGCTGCACTCCCTATTTCATCTTCCATCTGTATAAAGACACCATTTACTTTTGGAAGCTCTCTTGCCATGGTTTCTGCAATTTCTGAAGATGGGGTTATAGGATATCCTGCGTAAAATCTACATCCTGCCTTTAAAGCCCCATAGGCTGCAGCTTCGTTTCCTTGCCAAAAAACAAGTTTACCCATTTTTTTCACCTACTTTTTCAGTTATATCTACAATGTTTATAGCAAAATCTGGACACAAATTTTCACATATAAGACAGCCAATACAGGTAGAATGATCTTCAACTACCGGTCTTTTAAGTTCTCCCTCCTTGATAGTTTTTGTTGGACACGTATGATAACAAATCCCACAGCTTTTACACCAATCATAATTTATATCTACTCTAAAACTTCTTTTTGCCATCTAAAACCACCTCACTAAATTAATGATAAGAATATTCCTGCGGCAACAGCTGAACCAATAACACCAGCAACATTTGGGCTCATTGCATGCATTAAAATAAAGTTTGTTGGATCTTCTTCTTGTGCAATTCTTTGCGCAACCCTTGCAGAATCTGGAACCGCGGATACTCCTGCTGCACCAATTAATGGATTTATTTTATCTTTCAAAAACAAGTTCATCAATTTTGCAAATAAAATTCCAAAAGTTATTGCAGTAACAAATGCTACCGCGCCCATTCCAAATACTAAAAGAGATTTAGGTGTTAAGAAAATATCCGCTCTTGCAGATGCACCAACTGAAACACACAATAAAATTGTTACTGTGTCTAAAATATACCTACTTGCAGCTTCTACTAATCTCTTAACAACTCCAGCCTCTCTTAAAAGATTTCCAAACATAAGCATACCTATCAATGGCAACGATTTTGGAATTATCAAAGCAACTATTATAGTTGTTACAATTGGAAATAGTACCCTTTCAGTTTTTGTTACTTTTCTAGGTGGTTTCATTCTTATTCTTCTTTCTTCCTTTGTTGTAAGCATTTTTGAAACCATAGGTTGTAAAACAGGAATTAGTGCTATATATGAATATGCCGAAATTGCAATTATTGATAATAGTTCTGGTGCAAATTTAGAAGTAATATATATTGAGGTAGGTCCATCTGCTCCTCCAATAATTCCTATCGAAGCAGCTTGCTTTAGACTAAAACCAAAAAATTTAGCTAAAAGAAATGTTATAAATATCCCCATCTGTGCCGCTCCACCAAGGAAAATTGTAATTGGATAAGAAAGCATAAATGAAAAGTCAGTTAAAGCACCTATACCTAAAAATATCAATGGAGGGTAAATTCCCAGAACCAAGCCCTGTTGCAAATACCAGAGCACACCGCCAGGTGAAGTTTCTGTAGGAGGATTTAAAATTCCCGTCACATCTGGAGGTACATTTGCAAGAATAATTCCAAAAGCTATAGGTATTAATAACAATGGTTCAGCATCTTTTGCTATTGCTATATATATTAAAATACCCGCAACAGCAAACATAACTATATTACCAATCGTTAAATTCATAAATGCCGTACTTTGAAAAAAAGCCATTAGTGATTCTAACAAGTCCAACTCCTCCTTTATTTTTATTTCTAATCTTATTATATATCACTATCTAAAATAATGAAAGAAATATTAACCTCCATTATTCTTAAAAATTTTCATTCTTGCTTTATAGCATCATTTAAACTCAACAATATAAAGTAATACGTAAGTTCATAATTATAATTTGCAACTTTTGAAGATAATATTGAAGATAATACCTTTGCAAATTTATAATCACAACTAAATTCTTCGCATATCCATAGTGCTATTTTAGATAATACTTTTAAAAAATTAAAATCTTTTATACTTGATAAACTAGCAACAAAGTTATTAATCTTCTTAGCATCTTCCAAGTTTTCTTTTATTTTTAAGTAAAGTGAATAGTAATAACTAGGACTTTCTTCAAAATTTTCAATTTCAA